>CAZNBU010000437.1:0-3312 GCA_964571035.1 uncultured Planctomycetaceae bacterium
TGGTGCCGACCCGGCCAGTGCCGACCGATGCGCTGGTGCCGACCCGGCCAGTGCCGACCGATGCGCTGGTGCCGACCCGGCCAGTGCCGACCGATGCGCTGGTGCCGACCCGGCCAGTGCCCACCGATGCGCTGGTGCCGGATTTATCCCCAAGCGTCTGATGCCGAACCACGCTTGCGATCAATGGGCCGCCAATCGCAGGCTGTGTTCCGATGAACACCGCAACAGAACCTGCTACCGGCATGTCGCCCGGCAACGATGCCGAGTTGACGTCTATGACTATGGCGCCCGCGCGAGCGGTCCCAACGCTGGCCGAGGTCGCATTAATCGTCGCGCGCAGAAAAACGGGGGTCGCCCCAGGGACATAAACTCCCGGGAGAACGGCCACCGAGTCGACGAGGCTGCCGCCGCTCGAGACCATGTGCCCGAAAACTGCAACAACATCACCAACATCTATGAGCCCCAGACCCCTATGTGCCGCGCTACTCGACAGGAGCGAATACTCTTGTCCGAGCACACTAATCGTTCCATGACGAGGGTTCGCTGCGTCCACGCGACCGACGGCAACGAGCCGACCGCGCGATAATTCATCTAAGGCTGACAAACCAAGAGAAATACTGCGCGAGATCTCACCACCCGAGACAGGTTGGCTTATTAAAGTGTTCGCTCTCGAGCCATTGCTAACAACAAGAATCCCAAGAAGGCCGACGGCCCAAAAGGCCACAGCGAAACCCTTCATTCCCTACTCCCCTAGTTTTCTTGTTAATCGCGGACAGCGCCATTCTTGGCAACGCCATTTCCGCGTGGACCGACTTCTAATGCGTTGACTCGTCTCCTGCCAATTGGCTCAGGTCCACTTCTTCGTCAACCGGCTCCCGATAAAAGTACAAACCGACACCCACGTGGATAGGCTTATCGCCCGTGCAGGTATTTGGCCTCGAGAAAGCGGCGGACTTAGCGTCAATATCAGCTATCACGGTCTCAAGGTATTCACGAACCTGCTGTTGAAACGCAGGAACGTCTTCTTCTCGCAAACCTTCGTCCGGATAGACCAAACGATCAAACCGTCGATTACCCGGATCGCTCTGAGACAGATTGTGGTCAACCGTCTCGACGTATCGTCGAACCGCCTGAGTGAAAATCTGAACCATCTCTGGCGTCATTCCAGTCGGTATATACGTTCTTTTGAGGACCCGAATGAACTGCCCGCCGTCGAGGACACGTGCAGCGCCAACCCGAACGAGTTCCTCCAACATTGAAGCTGAAGCACCTGGTCCAACATGTTTCTCGACAAGAGAGTGAAACGATCCAGCAGTATCGTCAGGCCCAATGCCCAAGTCTCTGGGGAATCCGTAGGGCGCCAAGTACTCAGGATCTGTGTGCCAAGCCTCCAGAAGCTTCGCCGCTCTGTTAGCGTTACTTGAAACCTCATCCCGCGCCGCGGACCTACCCGATGCGATGTCCGCAACTTCACGCCTAGCTAGCCCCGTCATGATGGATACACGTGCCAACGAACCCACGCGGCCCTGCCGCGCCAGTTCTTGGGCACACGCCGATACGTAGACTTCGCGAATCACACCTGCAAACTCAGGGAACGCCACACCGTTTCGAAGAAGGATCCTTACCAATGGGCTCATCAGCGATCTAAACGCCGTGAGCAAATCCTTTTTTACATCATAAGGGCCGGACATAACTTAATCCAAGACCTGAAATATCATAATTGCACAGCCCGCGATAGGACGAAAACACCCGATGGCAAGGCTATAATCTTTTAAATCATGGCGTTATAGTGTTTTAATGCGACATTAGATGAAACTTGAGCCTCGTAGTCACGGAATTGGGACGTCCGGCGGATGCACGAACATGTAGGCACCGGCTCCGACCGTTGCTCGGGGGCCCACAGGCTCAGGGCTCATCCGGTGGCGTTCAAGCCACTCGTCGACCACATCGATGAAATCTTGTCCACGACTGTCCATGAAACGCTCAAAGACCGGCACCAACCTCTGAGGAATCGAGACATAACATGCTCGTTCGAAACGTCCCTTGCCGGCGCCTGGCTTCTCCAGCAGATTGAATTCGACCGACCGCAGGAAGTTGTTCACGTGCGACAGAACCGCACCAGCCGCAAGCCCAGAGCCGCCCTTGCCAGTACACGCCAGAACTGATTCCACCAGCAGTTGGATCTTCCCATCTCGCATCGAAACGGCTTCCAATCCCAGCATGTACTCGAGGAGAGCCTCGGAATTCTCATTCGGCAAGACAATGGACACCAAGCCATCGAACGACGGCGCGGGCGCGACGCGGTACAGCGGGGCGGGAAGGCCGTCCTGGCCCAAGAAGCGTTTGTCACGTCGCCAACGGAAAACCACTTGGCAAGCCCGCAGATGCGCACCGTCCGACGTTGCAATAGTCTTTGGTCGATCCATGGTGCTGCTCGATGCCACACTCTTGAGGACCTGTTCGATTATGAATTGGCCGTCAACCCCGCATGCACCAAGGATCCGCACTAGCCTCTCAACGAGGGAAGCAGCAGACAGTTCCGATTCTGTTACCGCACTTGTCATATGACCTCCACGTCGGTCATGTCGCCAAAACGGACGATCACATGGCGCGAGACAATGCACCAAGGACCCTCATTCAATACGTCACCATCAGCCACGAACTGAGGACGCGCGGCAGAAAATCGGCCTGGAAAAAACCGGATTCAGAACCGCTTGGCATCCCGCCGATCTCTTTTGTATCCGGTCGACCACCCACCGGGCGTTCGCTGTAGTGACTTGGAAGCCATCAGGGAAAAGTCGAGAAAATGCCTGGCTCATCGCCATCCATTCACTCTAGCGGGGCCCGCGCGCTGTCGCCACTGCGGAGCGTGCTGTCCAACGCCCTCGCCTACCTCCTCCGCCCGCTGGCTCGCATCATGCTGCGGCATGGGATGACGGCACATGAGTTCACCAGCATCGCCGACGCCGCGTTCGTCGCGGCGGCACGGGATGTCCTGACGGAACAGGGCAAGGAACCGAACTTCTCGCGCATCTCGTCGTTGACCGGTCTGCATCGCCATGCGGTCAGCGCGATTGCCGGCATGGACCAGTCCGAGCACAGTGCGTCTCTGGCGACGAAGCACTACCAGCGCAATCGGCTCGCGCGCGTGCTGTCGGGGTGGTTCGAGAATCCGGACTATACGAATGCGGATGGCCGGCCGCGCATGCTGCCCTTCGATGGCCCCGCAC
The DNA here is from genome assembly GCA_964571035.1 of uncultured Planctomycetaceae bacterium. Lineage (GTDB taxonomy): Bacteria > Planctomycetota > UBA8742 > UBA2392 > UBA2392 > JADJRK01. Next base: position 3,231 of record CAZNBU010000437.1, read on the forward strand.
CCAGCTTCACCTCGCTCGTGCGTCGGTACAGCGGGGACATCTACGCGAGAATCATCCTCGACGACCTGTTGCGCGTGAAGGC
>CAZNBU010000438.1:0-3293 GCA_964571035.1 uncultured Planctomycetaceae bacterium
CCACGGTCAACGGCATCACCTTCACCACCAGCGGCACCGGCGACTGGAGCAGCGACGTGGAAGCGACCACTGGAGTTGGGGTCTACCGCGACAACGGCGACGGCGTGTACTCCGCCACGGACGACACACTGCTGGATGAAGCCGGCGGTGCTTCACCGATCGTAACGACCAGCTTCAGCCTTGGACTGGCCACAGGCGAGATTGCAGACCTGTGGGTCGTGATTCGTCTGACGGCTACCGCCGGCCAGGGCATCGCAGCGACGCCGGAAACGTTCATCGTCACGATCAACGCCCCCAGCACGGACGTCAGCGCAACCATCCCGGCGACCACCGGCATGCCGGCGCCGGCTGGCGTAGCTGTCGGCGCGATCGAATTCAGCGTCACCAACTTCGACCCGTCCACAGCCTTGCAGTCCGGCGCACAACCCCTGACCATTATGGGCAGCGGTTTCATGGCGCCATTCTCGGTTGTCATCGGCGGCACGGAATGCTTCGGTACACCGGTGATCGCCGGCGGCACGCAGGTGACCGGGTTGACCATTCCGCCAGGTGTAGGCCAGAACCTGCCAATCGTGGTCCACAGCGGCAACCTGCCGCCGCAGACGCTGACGCAGACCTTCACCTACACCGCACCCAAGGACAATGAGCCCCCGAAGGCTGACGAGAGCGGGTGCACAACTGGCGGCTCGCCGCAGTGGTCACTGCTGGTCGCGGCGCTGGGCCTGCTTGCAGGAGTGATCGTACTGCGCCGCAGGGCGGCCTGAGCAGGATCGATACAAGAAACCGGCCGCCCCTTGGGGCGGCCGGTTTTGTTTGCTGCTTTGGCTATCCCTTTGGCTCGTAGGCGTCGTGGCAGGCGCCGCAGGTTTCGTTGATCTTGTCTTTCGACTTCTCGGCTTTGTCCCAGTCGCCCTTGCGCACGTGCTTGGCGTACTCTTCGGCGTTCGTCTTCAGGTCTTCCGCCCAGCCTTTGAAATCCTTCTGCTCGCGCGCCTTCTTGCCCTTGTTGTCGCCCTTCAGCACCTCGCCGTCGTAGCGCATCAGTTTGGGAAAGGCTTTGGCCAGGGTGTCGGCGGCGGTGGCCGCCTGCTCGCCACGCTTGTTGCGGTGGTGGATCTTGAGCTTGTTCCACGAGTCCTTGACCTCGCTCTCCATCAGGTCCATGTACTCCTTGCTGGTCAGGGGCTTTTCTTCTTTGGCCTCATCCTTGGCCTCGTCCTTCTTCTCCTCTTTCTTGTCTTCCTTCTTCTCCGCCGCTTGCCCCGCGACGAAGCTCACGCCGCCGCACAGCAACCCAAGCGCGAGAAACAGACCTGCAATCAAGCGATATGACATCGTGTACTCCGGCTTCCGGCCCTGTAGCCACCCCATGTGGCGCGAGTATATTACGCATCCCCCAGTTGCCGTGTAGAATGTTTTGCTGCGCACAAATCTGCTGATTTGTCGTAAGCTGGACGTTTTGGCGCTGGAGCTCCCATGGCGCAAAGCAAAGGCAAACCCGCCTCGGGCGACCCGGCCCCCGGGATGGTCACCCGCATCTTCGACCGCGTGCGCCAGATCAAGCGCGCGCACCCGGAGCTGTCGCGCCGCGTGGACAGCATGGAGGCCGAGATTCGCGACCGCCTGATGGCCATCAAGGACACGATCGACGAATTCCCTCGCATGGAACGCGAGCTCATCACGGTGCTGGTCATCAACGGGGTCCACAAGATGTGCGACGAGATCCTGATTGACGATATCGAGGAAGCCGCCTCAGATGGCGACTAAGCAGGAAGTCATGCTCATGGCCCTTGCCGTAAAGCAGGGGCTGATCCAGAAAGAGCAGGTCCAGGAGTGCATGGACCTGCAGAGCGCCCTTGCAGAGCAAAAGGGCGTCAGCCTGCCGCTGATCAAAATCGCCCTCAAGAAAAAGTACATCACCGAAGAGCAAGCCACCAACCTCGCCGGCGGCAGCACCGACGTGCCCGGCGTGGGCGAGCACGTCAGCATCGAGCTGGCTTCGCGCATCCCGCTGTACGAAGTGCACAAGGAAATCGGCCAGGGCGGCATGGCCACCGTCTTCCTTGCGACCAACCGCGAAACCAAGCGCAAGTGCGCGCTGAAGGTGCTGTTCCCGAAGCACGTGAGCAACGAGAAGTTCGTGCAGCGCTTCCTGCGCGAAGGCCGGCTGCTGAAGGAATTCACCTGCGCGAACATCGCCAAGGGGTTCGAGTACGGCAAGGCGGGCAAGACCGATCCGCTGTACTTTATGGCGATGGAGTTCATCGACGGCCCCAGCGTGCAGGACCTGCTGGACCGCGACGGCACCTTCGACGAGCAGAAAGCCGTGTACGTGATCATCGAGGTCGCCCGCGGCCTCGCCTACATGCAGGAGCGCGGCATCGTCCACCGCGACGTAAAGCCGGACAACATCATGTGGAGCAAGGACGGCCACGTGAAACTGGTCGACCTCGGGTTCGCAACCTCGATCCGACCCGATCTCGCGGGCAAGTTCGAAGACGAAACCTGCGGCACCGTGCAGTACATCAGCCCCGAGCAAGCCAAGGGGCAGGCTGACCTCGACATCCGCGCCGACATCTACAGCCTTGGCGCGACGCTGTACCACATGGTGATCGGCGAGCTGCCGTTCAGCGGCAAAGACAGCATGGAAGTGATGAGCAAGCAGGTGCTGGAAGGCCTCGACGCGATCAAGCTCAAGGGCGGCAAGATCAGCGTGCACATGCACTACTTCATCGAAAAGATGATGAGCAAGGACCGCGACTTCCGGTACCAGAGCGCGCGCGAAGTGGTGGAAGACATCTCCGAAGTGATCGAGGGCGCCGCCGACCTGCAGTACGATCCCAGCAAGGACGCCAACAACCCCTTCCAGTTCAGCCTTGGCGGCCCGCACAGCACCGGCAAGTTCGCGCCGGTCGGGCACAGCACCGGCAAGTTCAAGCCGATCGGCAACAACACCAGCCGGCGCATCCGACCCGACGGCCAAAGCGTGCGAGTGCCGGGCCCGGAAAGCAGCGGCGCGCGCCTGCCCGTGCCGACCCGCGGCACCGGCAGCATTCGCAAGCCGCCCATCAAACCCAGCACCAGCGTAAAGAAGCCCACCACGCCGCCAACCAGCCCAAGTGTACGCAAGCCGCCACCCAAAAGCGTGCGAGTCCCCACACCCAAGAAACCCGACAGCGAAGAGTAGGCCACCCGCTGCCCCAGCATCCGGCGCCGCCTCTTGTAATGAGACCTAGTCTCATTATCTTTCCGGCGCTTGGACACCCGGAGAATGAACATGAAACGCTTTGCCC
>CAZNBU010000439.1:0-3277 GCA_964571035.1 uncultured Planctomycetaceae bacterium
ATCAGAGCTCTCCAGTGCTGCCTGGCTGAACAGCGCGTTCGAAAGATCCGCGTTGGTGAACACCGCGTCGCCCGCCGTCGCTTCGATGAAGGACGCGCCAGCCGCCTTGACGCCGTCAAACTTGGCGCCGGCAGCCTTTGCCCCTTCCAGCGAAGCGTCGGCAAGATTCGCGCCGGTCAGCGTTGCGCCAGTCAGATCGGCGCCGGTCAGGTCCGCCTTGGACAGGTCCGCCTGGGCGAGGTTGGCGCCGGCAAGCTTCGCCCCGATCAGCAGAGCCCCCGACAGGTTGACGTTCGCCAGGTTGGCGCCTTCAAAGTTCGCATCGCTCAGGTCGGCGTCGTGCAGGTCCGCGCCGCTCAGGTCTTCGCCCGCGACATCCGATCCCGCGAGGTCGCCGCCGGAAGCTTCGCCGGACTTCATCATCGCGCCGAGCGCCTGCTTGTTCCCCGGCGCTTTCGGCACCGGCTTGTTGAGCTGCTTCATGCCTTCGGCAACTTCGGGCTGTTTGCGGGGGTCCATCTGCGCCACACCGAAGTCGCTGGCTTTGGGGCCCTTGATGCCGACGTTGCCGGCAAGCACGCGATTGATGACCGCTTCAAGCGATGCAAGCTCCGCCTTGGGGCCGGCGATCATCTTTTGCAGATCACCCTGCACGCCCAGCGCAGCCTTGGCTTGCTGCATGGCCTGCTTCTCGTACTGCTCGGCGAGTTTTTCCGCGCGGGCGACCTGCTTGTCGATCTCCTGCGCCACTTCTTCGGGCGTCAGAGGGGGCTCCACCTCTTCGGGCTCCGCCTCTTCTGCTTCTTCTTCAAACAGCGGCGTCAGTTGCTCCAGCGGCCGGTCCTGCTCCAGTGTTTCCGAAACCAGCAGAATGCGATCGCACTCCGGCCAGTTGGCGCTGCTGACCTTGGCCACCCCGCGCCACACGAGATACACCTCGCCCTTGTCCGCATCGACGAACAGCGTGTCGAGGTTCATCGGCGTTTCGCGCACCGCCTTGTCTTCGCCCTCGCGCAACAGGGCACGCACGCGCAGGCCCGGCAGCCGCGTCTTGAGCACCGGGTGCTCGCGGCTGAGGTTGGTCAGTTCAATCTCTTCGTCGCCTCGGAGGAACCCCGGAAGTTGCTGATCGGCGGGTGCCGCGTTGAAGTAGCCCCAGTCGAAGTCTTCCGGCAGTGCCGGCCAGCGCTCCTGTTGCCACTTCTTGTCATAGGTTCCCATCAGCTTCGTGCGCTGCTTCCACGTGCGCAGCACCGGCCCGAACCCCGCCGGTGTGGGCTTCTCGCGCGCGCCGCTGATCAACTGGTCCGGGTACTCAATGTTCGGCAGCAGCAGGTCCCTGTGACCCTTGCCCGCCGGGTTGGCCGCAAACTTCGGCCCGCCGAAGGCGTTCGCCCAGCGCAGCGGCAGCGACGTGAACGGCTCGATCGCGCCCATCCGGGTGAACAGCATCGACTTTTCCCAGATGCGGTTGCCGATGCACGCCAGCGTTTTGGACCAACCGCCGACACGGAAAGTCACCTGGCAGGTCTGGATCGGCTGCGTGCCAGGCGCGCGACATGTGCCCGTCAGCAGCATGTCGGCGCGCGGTTTGAAGTGCATCAGGTCGGCCTCATAGAGGCACTCGGGCACATCGGCGTCCGACAGCACGTCGCCTTCCAGCGCCGGCTGCTCTTCCAGCGGCTCGCAAATGCCGCCCGGCACAATCCGGAACCCGGCCTTAACCACGAGCGTCGCCGTGTGGGCCGGGTAGTGTACCCGGCCCATCAACGGTGCGAACGAGAACGGAGTGCGGTTTACGATTTCCACGTCCGTCCCCTAGTTGTCCTTCACCACGGCGCCCTTGGTGGTCAGCGGGCCCGAGGCCTTGACGTCGATCTTGCCTTTGCTGCTGACCTCAATCTTGGCATTCGCGCCGATCACGATTTGCGGCGACCCGATCACAATCTTGGCGGGCGTCATGGTGATGGTGCTCTTGCCGCAGCGCAGCATGAGCTGGGTGCCGGCAGCTACAACGACCTTGCCCGCGGAGTCGAGCTTGATTTCGGTCAGCGCCTTCTGCTCGATCTTGCTCTTGATGAACAAGCCCCAGACGTCGCTGCCGATGGTGAAGCTCTTGGACTTGTCGTACTTCAGGCTTGCGCCCCAGGTGGCTGAAATGCCGTCGCCTCGAGTGCAGCTTGCGGACAAGGCGTACGCGATCTTGGCTTCGGCGCCCACCTGCGCGGTGGCTGTCGCACCGGCGCTTAGCGCAACCTTGGCTGCGAGGTTCACGACCTTGTAGTCGCCGATCATGATGTCGTCGGTGACGCCGAGTGTCTTGGCCGCGTGGTCCCCGTCGACCTTCTCGTCCTTCTTGCCGACGATGTGGATGTTGGCATCGCCGCCCACCGCTTGCTCAAAGAGCGCCCCGGCGTTCATCTTGGTGTTGGCGCCAGAGACCAGGTTCAGATCGCCGTCAGCCGACATGTAGATGCCATCGGCATTGGTGACTTTCTCGGGCGTGGCCTCGCCGTCGCTCTTGCCGAAGCGGATCTTGCTGTTCGAGACATCGCACTTGATGGTGATCTTTTCGCTGCCTGAGCTGCCGTCGAAGACGATCTTGTTCTTCTCGGCCTCGGTGTACATGATGATCTGCGGCGCGCCCTGCGTGTCGTCGATCGTCAGCGTGTTGCCGATGGGCGTGATGATCTGGTTGGTGGTGTGGTTGTGCTGGTGCACCACGCTGGTGTTCTGCTCGTTGAACACCGCGCCGGAAATAATCGGCCGGTCGGGGTCGCCGTCGATGAACACGATCAGCACTTCGGCGCCCTTCAGCAGCGGGAAATGCATGCCCTGGCTTGGGCCGGCGTAGGCCTCTGACTTGCGCACCCAGCGCGAGGCGCCGCCGTCGCCCGCGTCGCCCATGTCGAACGGAAAGCGCACCTTGTAGCGCCCCTTGTCGTCAATCTGCGCGTAGGGCGTGCCGCCGTCTTCGCCGTCAACCCCCGCGTGCATCACGCCCTTGATGCTGGGCCAGGGCGTGGCGCAATGCGGGCGGAACACCTTGCTTTTCGGAATCGCCAAGAACTGGTTGGAGTAGCTGGCGCCGGTGTCGGCTGATCCATCCAGATCGAGCGCCTGGGTTGCCTTGTGGTGCACCTCTACCAGCAGGTACTCCTGGTAAAAGGCGTCTTTCAAGCCCAGCTTTTCCTTGTCGCTGCCTTCCGGCGGCTTGAGCTTGAACACCATACCGGCGCGGAACCCGCGCGCGTCGGATCGGCCGCGGAACTACATC
>CAZNBU010000440.1:0-3275 GCA_964571035.1 uncultured Planctomycetaceae bacterium
ATCCAGGTAATCCGCACCATGGTCGGCGGGGGGTTCGGCGGCAAGTCCGATCCGTTCCAGCACGAGATGATCGCCAGCCTCCTGTCCATGAAAACGCGGCGCCCGGTCAAGCTGACCATGGACCGCGAAGAGACCTTCCTGACCGGCCGCGGCCGCCACCCCACCGAGGGCAAGCTGGCGATGGCATTCGACGCCGACGGCAAGCTGACGGCGCTCGACAGCGACATCGTGATTGACGGCGGCGCCTATGGCAGCTTCGGCGTGGTAAGCGCCTACTACAACGGCGTGCTCAGCAACGGTCCGTACTGGATGCCGGCTTTCCGCTATCACGGCAAGCGCATCTACAGCAACCGCATCCCAAGCGGCGCAATGCGCGGGCACGGCAGCGTCAACCCGCGCTATTGCACGGAGACGCTGATCGACATGGCGGCTGTGAAGCTGGGCATCGACCCGTGCGAGCTGCGCCTGCGCAACTTCCTGCCGAACAACACGCTGACGCCCTTCCACAAATTCCGCATCACCAGCAACGGCATCCGTGAAGGTTTGCAGGAAGCCATGCGCCGCAGCGAGTGGTCCAAGAAATGGGGCAAGCTGCCGTACGGCCACGGCATTGGTGTCGGGTGCGCGTTCTACATCAGCGGATCCGCGCTGCCGATCCATTGGAACAAGCTGCCGCAGAGCACCGTGCACCTGAAGATCGACATGGACGGCGGCATCACAGTGCACTCGCTCGCCGCAGAAATCGGGCAGGGCAGCGACACGATGCTGGCGCAGTGCGTCGCCGAAGTGCTGGGCGTCGAGCTGGAGCGCATACACGTCAAGTCCACGACTTCTGACACCGCGCCGATCGACCTGGGCAGCTACTCGTCGCGCGTGACCTTTATGGCGGGCAACGCCGCGCGCAAAGCCGCAGAGGAAATCCGCCGCAAGCTGGCGGACGCGGCCGCGCGTCTGACCGGCCAGCCGGCGCAGTACTTCGACTTCGTCGGCGAGGAACTGATCAGCCGCAGCAAGCCCGACGTGCGGGTCACGTTTATGGAAGCGCTGCACGAAGCACAAGCTGACGTGGGCGCGCTGATCGCCAGCGGTTCGTACCAGTCGCCGCCGCTGGGCACCACGTTCAAGGGCAGCAACGCGGGCTTGAGCCCCAGCTACTCGTTCAGCGCGTTCATATGTGAGCTGAAAGTGGACCCGGAAACCGGTTTCGTACAGCCGATCAAGATCTGGGCCAGCCACGACTGCGGGCGCGCGCTTAACCCGCTCGCGGTAGAAGGGCAGATCGAAGGCAGCGTGCACATGGGGCTGGGCCAGGCGCTGACCGAGCAGTTGCGTTACCGGAACGGACAACTGCTGAACGCCAACTTCCTCGATTACAAGATTCCAACACCATTCGAGACGCCGGACATCGAAGCGATCATCGTGGAGTCAGCCGACCCTGAAGGCCCCTTCGGAGCCAAAGAATGCGGCGAAGGCGCGCTAGCCCCCATCATCCCAGCCGTAGGCAACGCCATCTACGACGCGGTGGGCGTGCGCATGTTCGAAGTACCCATGACGCCAGACCGAATCCTGAAAGCCATCGAAAAGAAAGCGCGCGAAGAGGCAAAATCAAGCTAGCGCGAGGAACGGCGCAGAGCTACCCGGCTAACGCGGAGCCAAGCATGCGAGAAACCTGGAGTAGACCTAAACGCGTCCTATCGTTGGAGCCGTCTATATGGAAGGGCGGACTGACAGGACGCCAGATAGTTCCTCAAATCCGAACTGTAATTCACGAAGCAACCAATTGGCACAAGGCCAACCTTCGAGCTCTTCCTCAAAGCGCAGGCGTCTACGAGCTGTCACTTCAGGCACCCAACGACGGGCTCAAGCGATATGTGTACGTGGGAATGGGGACGAACGTTGCGCGGCGGATTCCAAGCTACTGTCGAGGTTCACATCTCCGAGCACTCTTGCACTGGCACCTTGCATGGGGTTGGGAGATTTTCGCTAGCACACGTGTGTTCCGCTCGACGGAAGAGGCAAAAGCGTACGAAAGCGAGCGCTTGAGGAAGATGTACGATTGGAATCTGCAGCGTAACAAAGGCGATCTTCTCAGCAGCGAAGCGGACTTAACTCTTGTACCACCTCGCTTCAACCCAACGTGGCGCGACACAACCCAGTTCAAAAGTGGACAGATTCGCCTCTTCCTGAATTGGTACGCATCTGACCGAAAGCTCAAAACAGGGTTCTTGCCCTCCGTTCGAATTCATGCGTCATGGCCAGAATTGCCGAGCAGTTCGCGGGTTGGGAAGTGATGCTTGCGAAGGCGCAATCACGGCTTACGCCACTTTGCGGGGCGGTGCGGGTGCGGTTACAATCGGTGCAGCGAGGTTGCCCTATGACCCACACGCTGAAAATCGAGATGGACGAGTTGATCGAGGCGATGGAAACGACGCCCGCCGACTTCGACCGCGAGTTCAAGTTTCTTGCGTTGGCGAAGCTGTACGAGCTCGGCAAGATTTCCTCAGGCCGCGCCGCTCGCATCTGCGGCATGGGCCGAGTCGAGTTCCTGATGTCGCTTGGCCGGGTCGGAGTCAGCGCGATCAACCTGACCGCAGAGGAACTGGAAGAGGACTTGAAGTTTGGCCGTGGCGAATGAACCCGTAGTTGTTAACACCGGCCCCCTCATCGCCCTGGCTCATGGCGGCGTCATCGCGCACCTCGCCAAATTGCCGTTCGTGTTCATGTCCACAACCGAGGTTTTGGCTGAGCTCGAATCCGGCAATACGGCAGGCAAGCTGGTTGTGCCAACCGATACCGTGCAGATTCATGAAGCTGAAGGCAGAGAGGAGTTGTACGACGCACTCACGCAGGAACTGGACGCGGGAGAGGCATCGGTGATCCACTTGGCCCTTTGCCGTGGGGTACGTCGCGTTTGCATTGACGAACTTGAGGGACGTCAGGTTGCACGCAAGCATGGGTTGACGGTGATGGGCACGCTGGCCCTTCTTACACGCATGAAGTCGAATGGACTTGTTGCCGAGATCAAACCCATTCATGTCCGCATCGTCGCGTCAGGTTACTACATCTCTGACGAACTGATCGCCCGAACACTCCAGGACGCAGGAGAGACGTTCAATCCATGACAATGCTGCTGCCAAGATTTGAACTTCATCAGCCGGCTTCGCTGGACGAGGCCGTTGCGCTTGCTGGCAAGCATGATGGGGATTGTGACTTTCTTTCCGGCGGGACCGACCTGCTGCCCAACTACAAGTGCGGGCTGAACTCGCGCGGGCATG
>CAZNBU010000441.1:0-3251 GCA_964571035.1 uncultured Planctomycetaceae bacterium
AAGTAGCCACCCCGCATCTCCAGCCGCCGCACGGTGACGTTGGACGCCGTGCCGCTGTACATGGCGTTGTCGCGGCCGGCGGTGTCGGTCGGCTCGGCAATGATCGCCCATTCGCCGGTGTGGCTCTGGAACGTCAGGTTGTTCTTCGTGATATAGAAGTCGCCCGTGTAAGTACCCGCGCGAAACGTAATCGTGTCGCCGGCTGCAGCTTCGGCATGCGCCTTAGCCAGCGTCGCATAAGGCGAAGCCAAAGTGCCCGCGCCCGTGGCGTCGCTGCCATTGGTCGCGACGAAAATCTCCGCGGCGGCGGCGATGTTGCAGCCGAGGATCGCGATCATTGCAGCCCGGATCATGTCTCGCCTCTTGGTTCAACCAACCAAAGCATAGCCTTTCACGTGAGCGCGAGACGGGTAAATCATCGAGTACCCGATAAAGTGTGCGAACTGGACATTGGTATCTGCCGACATAGAGTTCCCCCCCGCACCAGTGCGGGGCTATTGAATCCTAGCGGAGGAACTGTGACGAAAATGATCCGACTACTACTACTCCTGGCAGCCATCTCCCTGATCCCTGCGCTTGCGGCGCAGTCAACTTCGGGGACGCTCGCGGCCACTGACGATTCGTTCACGCATCCGGGGGCGCCGCTGCCCGGGTCTTCGGGCGGGCCGCGTCGCTACGAAGCCATCCAGTTCAATGTGATTACCACCGGAACGTACACCTTCACGTACACCTGCACCGGATACACGGGGGCGATGTTCCCGTACCAGGGCTTCTTTCAGTCCGGCTCGCCAATTGCCAACTACTGGGGCAACGGCACGTCCGGCGGCAGCCCGACCGTGGTGACCACCAACCTCAGCGTGACCGGGCTGTTCACCATCCTGCTGACATCCACGGCCAACAACGCTACCGGCACCTGGACGCTGAGCATTACCGGCCCGGGTACGCTTGAGATGGGGCCGGTCATTCGCTCATGCACCCCCAACTCAGGCTCTACGGGCGGCGGCACGAGCATCACGATTGCCGGCGACTTTTTCACCAACACCAACGGCGTCAATGTCGGCGGCACTGGCGTGTCGAACTTGACTGTCGTCAACGACAACACAATCACGTGCGTCACGCCCGCGCATGCCGCGGGGCTGGTTGACATTGTGGTGAACAAGACCGGCGGGTTCGGATTGACCGGCACGCTGTTTGACGGGTTTACCTACAACCTGACGCCGACATCGGTCAGCACCATCGCGCGCCAGACGCCCGCGGGCGCCGATACAAACGCGACAAGTGTGACCTTTCGGGTGACGTTTGCGGCGTCGATTGGTGGGGTCTCTACCGCCAACTTCACGGTCAACGCTGTGGGCGTGACCGGCGCGAGCGTAACCGGCGTGACAGGGGTTGGCACGCAGTGGGACGTTACGGTGAACACGGGCACCGGCGACGGGACAATACGGCTGGACATGGCCAATGATAACGGCACCTCGCCGACGCTGACCAACCTGCCTTTCACCACCGGCCAGTCCTACAACATCGACAAGACCGCGCCCGCAGTCGCCAGCATCACGAGGGTTGACCCGAATCCGACAACCGCGGCAAGCGTGGATTTCCTGATCACCTTCAGCGAAGACGTGAGCGGAGTGGCAGCGGCTAACCTCGCCGTCACGACCACGGGCGTTACGGGCGCAGCAGTCACGAACATCGCCGGCACCGGCGATACCCGCACCGTAACCGTGGGTACGGGCACGAATGACGGCACGATCCGGCTTGACGTGTTGAACCTCACGCCGCCGATCACCGACAACGCGGGCAACAACGTGCAGTCGGCGTTCATTACCGGCGAGGAGTACCTGATTGATACTGCGCCGCCGTCGCTGACGATCAGCGCGCCCAACCCGGGCACGACTTCGACCGGGCCAGTTGATTTCACCATTGATTACGTCGGCGCAACCACGATTACGCTGACAGCCGGCGACATCACGTTGAACACCACCGGCACCGCGACTGGAAGCATCAACGTCTCGGGTACCGGCAACCTTGCGCGAACGGTGACCATCACCGGCATCACCGGCGACGGCACGATCGGAATCAGCATTGCTGCCGGCACAGCCGAAGATGGCGCAGCCAACCAGGCGCCGGCGGCTGGCCCCAGCGCAACCTTCACCGTAACGCCGGGCGGCGGCCCCGGCCCCGGCAACGGAGGAAGCGGTGGCGACGGTGGCGACGACGGTTGCGTAGCCGCCCCCGCGGGCGCGCCCGCAGTGCTTGCATGTGTGCTGGCTGCCCTGCCGGCCGTGCTGCGGCGTCGCCGCAAGTAGGAAGCTGATTTGTTTCGACAGGGCAGTGCGGCGTATCCCGCACTGCCCTGTTACTTTTCCAGTTCGATCAACAACTCGCGCAGTGCCGCCTTTTCGCGCGAGGGGGTGAAGGTGGGGGCGAGCGCTTTGCAGCGTTGCTTGAGGTCGCGCTCGAAGTTGCGGTCGGTTTCCAGTCGGCGCATGAGGCGGGCGAGCGCTCGGGTATTGCCTACCGGGTACAGGCCGGGGTAGTCGCGGCCGAGCAGGCCGACGTTGCCGTCCATGCGTGACGCGAGCACCGGCGTGCCTACAGCGCACGCTTCGCTGATTACGTTCGCGCCGCCTTCCAGCAGGCTGCTGACGACGAGCGCCCGGCTTGAGGCGATCAGGCGCATGGCGCGGTTGCGTGGCAGCTCGCCGGCGTAGGTGAAGCGCGCGTTCTCGCCGTGTTCGCGGGCGACGCGCTTCTGCCATTTCTTCTCCAGCACCGCGCCCGCCATCACGACGCGGATGCGCGAGTCGTCCGGCAGCAGGCGCGCAGCCAGCGCGGCGCGCAGCGGATCTTTGACGTCGCGCACGTGGCCGACGACAGCGATCTTCATGCCTGTGCGCGGCGGCAGGTTTGCGGGCGCGGTGACGCTCTGGTACACGACGCGCGCGCGGTCGCGAATGCGGCGCGGCAGTTGCCTGATCGCAAGTGGTTGCAGCACCAGCAGGCGGTCCGCAAGAAAAAGCGACTCGCGCGCACCGGCGTTGTGGTGGATGTCGCGGTACACGTCGGTCCCGGTCAGGCACAGAACCACGGGCGAATCAGGGCAGCGTTTGCGCGCGGCGCGTAAGTCCGGCGCGCAACGCCGCGCGTGCAGCACGAACGCGGCGTCAAAGCAGCGCCCGTCAAAGTGATCGACCACTCGCACGGAGTGTCCCAGCGCCCGCAGCAGCTTCGCCCAGCGTTCAGCAGACACA
>CAZNBU010000442.1:0-3235 GCA_964571035.1 uncultured Planctomycetaceae bacterium
GTCGGCGGGACGTTCAGCAGCCTTTCCGGTTCCACGCGCCGCAGCTTTGGCGGGTTCACTCTTCCGGGCCTGGGTATCTCCGTGGTTGCCGGCGCGTCACAACTGCTGAATTCGACCGCGACGGTGCGTGCGATCCATATCTCGGGCGGCAAGATCTACGTCGGCGGGTCGATCACTTCCGTCGCCGGGTCGGCGCGATCCAACCTTGCCGCGTGGGACATCACGTCCGCGGGCTGGAGTTCATGGGCGCCGCAGGTCAACGGTGCGGTGCACTCGATCTGGGTGGACGGGTTGACCGCGTTTGTCGGCGGTGAGTTTACGCAGGTCGGTGGGCAACCGCGCGCCTATCTTGCCGCGATCAATGCTGACCCCGTCAGCGCTCAGTTCGGTCAACCGCTTGGTTGGGCGCCGACGGTGGACGGCCATGTCCTGAGTGTGCGGGTAAGCGGCACCGATGTGCTGATCGCCGGCTCATTCGAGAACGTGAACACCGTGCTGTTTGGCGGTGCTGCCGTGCTGGACAGCGCAACCGCGATGCTGACGCCGTGGCGGCAGACGTTCAGCGCAACGTGCCGCGTAATGCTTCCCGCGAGCGGCGATTACGTGGTTGCCGGCGACTTCGAGCTTACCGGGCTCACTAAGGTGGACGGGCTGACCAGCGTTCAGGCGGTGACTGGCATGGTCAGTAGCTGGCGCCCGGTCGTGAACGGGGTGGTGCAGACAATTCTGTCGGCTGGGCCATCGGTGTATGCCGGCGGATCGTTCGGCTCGATTGGTGGAGTGCCGGCGGCAGACTTGGCCGAGTTCAACACGATGCCGCAGATATCTACGCCGCTGCAGCTTGCCGACGTGTTTGAGGGGCTAAGCTACAGCGGCCAGTTCATCACCGCCTCGGGCGGAACTGCGCCCTACACTTGGTCGATCGCGAACGGCCCGCCGTGGCTCAGCATCAACAGCGCCACGGGCGAGTTGACCGGCAATGTTCCCCTGATCGCCCCGGCGACGGCTACCTTTGACATTACGGTTACGGATAGCGGCAGCGACACGGACGTGAAGCAGTTCTCGTTCAATGTGATAGCGGTGCCGCCTGTTACCGTCATCGCCGCCCCCCTTGCCGACCAGTACGAAGGGCAGGCCGTGACGGGGCTTTCCGTCGCAGCGCAGGGTGGCGCGACCCCATACCAGTGGTCGTTGCAAAACGCGCCGCTTTGGCTTTCCATCGATGCAAACACCGGCCAGTTGATGGGAACGATCCCCGGGACGATCGGCCCAACAACGGTCAACTTCACGGCGGTCGTTACGGATCGCGCACTGCAGGTCGACACTCAGGCGTTCAGCTTTGTGGTGCTTGCGTACAATGCCCCGCAGATCAGTACCAGCTCGCTGCCCAACGGGTTTCCGGGCATTGCCTATGACGGCGTGTTCCTGCAGTCGACCGGCGGCGCGGCACCTTACGTGTGGAGCATTTCGGGTGCTCCGTCGTGGCTGAGCATCGACCCCGCGACGGGCGAACTTGCGGGATCCGTGCCGCAGGTGACGCCCCCTGCCACTGTGAACTTCAGCGTGACGGTCACCGATTTCTTTTCGAACTTCGATACCCAGCCTCTTTCGATTTCGATCGTGGGCATTCCCACCCCCGTCGTAGTCACCACCACCCTGCCCGGCGCGACGATCGGCACGCCCTGGCAATCCATGCTCAGCGCTACCGGCGGCACGCCCCCGTACACGTGGTCGCTGCCCTCGGCACCCTCCTGGATTCAGGTGAATCCCGCCACCGGGCAGTTGAGCGGTACCCCGCCCGTGGGGGGGATGGGGGTCTTTGTCGTGGACGTGGCTGTGACCGACTTGTTTCCGCAGCCTCAGGTCGGCGCGGCTTCGCTCACCCTCTCGATCCAGGATGCAGTCTACTCCGGCGGGGCCGATATCTGGGAATCCAAGCCCAACCTGAACAGCGGGTTCGGCGCGCCCGCTCCGGTCGGCGGCGCTGGGGGTGTGTCGCTCGGCACAAGGTTCTTTGTGTGGGGTGGGTCTGTCTCTCCCAGTACAAACACAAACGTTGGGGGTATCTACGATCCGGGATCGGACACCTGGGTCAGCACGCCAAACCTCAGCAGCGGCATCGGCGCCCCGCCGGCCGCGAATGGGCCTCATGTTGTCTGGACTGGCCGCTACGTGATCGTCTGGGGCGGGTTTGATGGTGGCTACTCGAAGCGCGGAGGAATCTACGAACCTGCAACGGATACCTGGTTGTCCAAGCCAAACCTTGCAGCGGGTACCGGCGCCCCGGCAGGCCGGGTCTCTGCGATAGCAGTCTGGACCGGCAGCAGGCTGCTGGTGTGGGGCGGCGCGGTGAATGGGGCGCAATTCAACAATGGCGGTCTCTACGACCCCGAATCCGACACCTGGGAGTCCAAGCCGAACCTCAACTCGGCGACGGGCGCCCCGGAGGCTCGCTACTACGGGACCGGTGTGTGGACGGGCTCGCAGTTCATTGTGTGGGGCGGCCAGGACGGGGACCTGGTGCGCTTCGGCGGCGGCGGTGTCTACACTCCTGCTACTGACACCTGGAGCATTCCGCCCGGATTGCAAAGCGGCGCACCGGGCGCGCCCACTCCTCGCTCATTCCACACCGGGGCCTGGACCGGGAGCCGGCTTATAATCTGGGGTGGCGCGGGCTCAGCCACGTTCGACGACGGCGGGATCTATGATCCCGCAACCGACTCGTGGGCCGCGTCGCCCGGCATAAACGGGCCTGGACGGCCAACACCAAGATATGGCTTCTGGTCCGCGTACGGCTCAGGCCTATTGACCGTGTGGGGCGGCGCGGTGGGCGGCCCAACCCCGGCACCGTGGAGCGAAGATGGCGGCGTGTACGACGCCGTAGCGGACGCGTGGAAAAACACGCCCAATCTGTCGAACGGGGTGAACTCTCCCCTTGGTCGGAACGGGGCTGCTGTTGGCTGGGTGAATGACCGCTTCATCGCTTTTGGTGGATCTCGCAGCTCAGTTCGCATGAATGACGGCGGGTGCTACGCGCCGCCACTAGGCTCAACACCGCCGGCACCGCCCGTCGTGACCATCCAGGCGACCGACATGCAAGCCGCTGAGTTTGCGGCAGGCACCCAGACCGGGACCTTTACGATTTCGCTTGCACCTACGCCGACGGCGCCGGTTACCATTCGCTACGTAATGAGCGGCACGGCGGAATCAACGTCAGTCGCGGCCTACCACCTGA
>CAZNBU010000443.1:0-3219 GCA_964571035.1 uncultured Planctomycetaceae bacterium
CCAGCTGGTGTCGGACGTCTCGCGGCACTTCCTGGGCGAAGGCAACTTCCAGAGTATAGAGGAAGTGGAGCGCTTCGGGGCGCTGATGAAGCTGACGCTGGAAGTGGCCATGGAATGGATGGGCCGCTCGCTCAAGGGGCGCGAAGAGTTCAAAGACCAGTTCAGCGCGCCACTGACGCAGATTTTCGCGCGCAGCCTGAACCCGGTGAAGAAGGGGCAGGACATCACGCAGATCGCCAACTTCCTGCTGGACTGGCGGGAAGAGCGCGACCTGGACGAGATCAAGGGCTCGTTGCAGCACACCTTCCAGGACATGGCGCGCCACCAGATGGGCCTGCTGGCCGGGGTGCAGCAGTTCGTCAGCGACCTGCAGCAGAAGCTGGACCCGGTGCAGATCGAGAAAGCCGCGGGCACCGGCATTTTCGGCGGCGCGAAGAAGGCATGGGAGCGCTACGCCGAGCTTTACGGCGAAACCTTCGCCGAGAGCAGCAAACTCTTTAACGAGTTGATCTATCCAAGCATCCGCAAGGGCTATATTTTCTCGCACGACGACGTATCGGGCGAAACAAAGGAATAGGGGCGTCGAACATGGGCGGAAAAGCACTCCTTACCGCGGGGGCCATGCTCCTGCTGCTGTGCACCGGGTGCACGGTGACTTCGGTGGACCTCAAGTTTGAAGCGATTGAGCCGGTCAACAAGCTGAACCCGGACGACGAAAAGTCGCGCGTGGTGCAGATGCGCATCTTCCAGCTCAAGGACCGGGCCAAGTTCGATTCGGCCGAAACCGAGGCGATCTGGGACAAGCCCGAAGAGACGCTCGGCGGCGACGTGCTGCAGGTCTTCGACGCCGACCCGATCTATCCCGAGAAGCCGGATGGCCAGGTGTTCGGAAAGAAGATCACCGTCAGCCCGCTCAACGCCGACACCAAGTTCATCGGCATCCTCGCGCTGATCAACCAGAAGGACGACGTCGGCAAGCGGCACGTCGCCGTGACGCTGGAAGAAGCGGACGACGTCGTGTTCCGCATCACCGGGTATCACATCGAAATCAAGAAGTAGCTGGAGGCGTACCGTGGAGCATCAACAGAAAGTGCTCTGGACTGAGGGGATGTTCCTTACCCCCCAGCACTTCCAGCAGTGGGACAGGTATTACGACAACCTGCTCCAGCAGCGGTTGCGCAACATCGCGCCGCTGGGTTGGGGCGTGCGTGAGCTGCAGGTTAATGAGGAGGGGCTTGCCAACGGCGAGTTCAACATCACGCGCTGCGTAGGCGTGCTGCCCGACGGCATGGTGATCGACGTGCCGGGCACGGACGAATCGCCCGCGTCACGCGGCATCGCCGACCACTACGGCCCTGAAGTCGAGCGCCTGGGCGTGTATCTTGGCGCGCCGATCATTCCCGACGGCGGCGCGGCGCAGAACCCGGGCGGGTTTCACGACGGGCGGCCGACACGCTATCGCGGCAAGTCGCTGCAGATCCGCGACGACAACGGCCAAGGCGCCAAGCGCGAGATCGGCGTGGCTTCGTCGCACCTGCGGATTCTGTTCGACGACGAGTCGCTGGATGACCACTCCTGCATCAAGATCGCCGAGCTTGGCCGCAACACCACGGGCGGGTTCACGCTGGCCGAGACCTACGTGCCGCCGCTGCTTTCCATCGGCGCGAGCCCGCGCCTCATGAGCACGCTGCGCAAGCTGCTGGAGATTCTGGCCACTAAAAGCACCGAGTTCGCCAGCCAGCGCCGCAACCGTGGCGCCGGGCTTGCCAGCTTCAGCATGGCGGAGTCGGCGAGCTTCTGGCTGCTGCACACCGTCAACGGGGCGATCCCCGGGTTGCAGCACGCGTACAACACAGGCTCGTGGCATCCTGAGCGGGTGTACATCGAGCTGGCACGGCTGTGCGGCTACCTGTACACGTTCGCGGGCGAAGGGCACCCGAAGGATGTGCCCGCCTACGCGCACCAGGAACTGGCCAGCACGTTCTCGCGGCTTGAAGTGCGTGTTCGCGAGTTGCTGGACACGATCATTCCCACCAAGTGCACCAACATCCCGTTGCAGAAAACGCGCGACAACATGTACGTCGCCAATATCCAGGACGACCGCGTGCTGGAGCCCGCGGGTGGGCTGTTCGTTTCGGTGGCTGCCGAAGTGCCGGCCGAAAAGGTCGCGCGCGAGGCGCCGCTCAAGTTCAAGATCAGCAGCCAGGACCGTGTCGACCAGCTGATCACCGCCGCGCTGCGCGGCATTACCGTACGCCACACGCCCGCGCCGCCACCGGAGATCCCGGTTCAGCCGGGCCGCAACTATTTCCAGGTGGACAAGACGGGCGACCATTGGGAAGCCGTGCGCGAATCGCGCAGCATGGCGCTGTACCTGCCGCCGGAATTCGCGGGGCTGAAGCTCGAGTTGATGGCGATCAAGGAATAGGCCGATGGCAGGAGAACCTGAAACAAGACCCCGGCTTGGCGAGCTATGCGCCGAGGTGCTGGCGTTCGCGTTTCAACTCAAGGCGACCAAAGACCCCGGTGGCTCAGCCGAGGAGATCAAGCAGAAGGTCGTGCACATGCTCAGCGATTTCGAGCAGGCGGCACGCAGCGGCGGATATAAGGCTGAGCCGATCGCGCACGCCAAGTACGCGCTGGCGGCGTACGTGGACGAGCTGGTCCTGGGCTCCAGCCTGCCGATCAAGGACGAGTGGGCGGGCAGCCCGTTGCAGCTTGAGCTGTTCAATGACTTTGCCGCGGGCGAAGAGTTCTACAACAAGCTGAAGCTCGTGCGCGCCGGCGGCGATGCCGACTCAAAGGAAGCCGCCAGCGTGTTCTTCCTGTGCCTGACGCACGGGTTCAAGGGCATGTACATCGACTTGCGCGGCATGGAAGAGCGCCGCGCGCTCATGGAGCAGCTTGCCGCGGAGTTGAAGAGCACCGTCAGCGGCGACCCGAAAGAACTTTCACCGTCCTGGAAGCCGCCCGATGAGTTGCCCAAGCTGGTGCGCACGGCGCCGGTGTGGCTGACGCCGGTGATCTGTGCGGTACTCGTGGTGCTGATCGTGCTGGCGCTGGCCATCACGGCGAACTTTCTGGCGGACGGCGCGGTGGACACGTTGGCGGGGCAGTAAAGGATGTGGACGGGGCTTGGGGCCTCGGGCCTGGGGAAACGTCGAACAACCGGCCCGTGGTTCCGGGTTCCGGGTTCTGAGGTCCGAGTTCTGAGTTGAA
>CAZNBU010000444.1:0-3207 GCA_964571035.1 uncultured Planctomycetaceae bacterium
AAACGCGGTCTGACCGCCTGTACGTACCATCAGGGCAAGTGCGATACCCAAGCCGAAGGCATCGAGCGTTCCCGGGAGTTGAGACGAAAAGACGTGCTGTACATGTGGCGTGGCAGCACCCGGCGTCAGCATGATGGTGCCTCCATAGCGGTAAGCCCACGCTACAGGAATGAACAGCAGCAACACTTTCAGCGCCGACGTGCGCGACAGCCACGGCGCGATGAAGGCGATCAGGAAGTAGAACTGCACCTCCAATGCGACCGACCAGTTGGGGCCGTTGATCGAACCATGGGTCACGGGGTGAAGGTTGTGGAGAAACAGCACATGGCTCAGCAGATGGGTGAGTGCCTCCCGGGCGTCGGCAAGCAGCAGCTCGGGCCGGACAAGCCAGACATAGGCAAGCAAGGTACAGAAATACAGCGGTGCAATCCGTAGCCAACGCCGACTCATATAACCGCGCATGAAAGATTTGCCCTGTCTTTCATAGGCTGCCAGCGCCGACAACGTGATGACGAAACCGCTGATGACGAAGAACAGGTCGACTCCGATCCAGCCGATCCGGAACCACAACGCGATCCCCTCGATCGGGAATTCGCGCCACTGCCCTACTTCGATGACATGGTAAACGACAACCAGTATGGCTGCCGCGGCACGCAAGACATCGATGAAGGGGTAGTGCGATTGAGCCTGGCCGGTAGCACCACGGAGAGTGTTCATTACGTTCGACAAGGCCTACGGCAGGCAGGCCGATCAATTGAAAAGGCAAGCCGAATTGGATAGTTCCTGAGATGCTTGCCACCGGGGGGACGAATTTACCAGATATGGATAGCACCGTCCTGCTGTCTGTCTCGATCGGCACCTGGCTCGACATCGGACATCGCTGCCCGGGCCACAATCCGGCCAGAGCGCACATTCGTCTCTGCTAAACTGCGCGCTCGATTGCGCCCTCTCGCGCCGCTCCTCATCCTGGAACATTCCCCAATCATGGCCAACATCCAACCCGTCACCTTCGCAACCCATGCCGGCAAGCGCTGGCAGCGCTTTTCGTCCTATGCCTTCGCTGCACGGACGACCCTGATTCCCCTGATGCTGACTGAAGTACGCAGCGCAGCGAGCGCCTTCCCGGTCGCTTTCGTGAAACGCAACAACAACTGCATACCAGTCGCGATCCTCGGACTGGAACCGGAAACCAACGTCTTCGTCGACGAACAGGGCCGCTGGCTGGGCGCTTACATTCCGGCAGCCCTGCGGGCATGGCCGTTTTCAGTCAGCTACGATGCACGTGGTGAAAAAGTGCTCTGCGTTGACGATGACAGCGGACTGGTTAGCGACGGGCCGGGTGGCGAACGATTTTTCAACGACGACGAATCGCCGTCCGAAGCGCTGCAAGGCGTACTGAGCTTCATGGCGCGATTTACCCAGGACCGTGATCCCTCGCTTGCCGCATGCACGGCGCTGGAAGCGGCCGGGCTGCTGCAGCCGTGGTCGGCGGTCGTGCGCACGAAACACCGCCAGTGGTCGTTAAACGAATTCCTCCGGATCGATGAAGAAGCACTGAACAAGCTCAGAGGTCCGGCCCTGGAATCGCTGCACAAGACCAACGCGATTGCCCTCGCCTACTCGCAGCTGCACTCGGCAGCACACCTGCCGCTGATCGGACGACTCGCCGAACAGCGTCTGCCGGCAGCGGAAGAGAGCGGAGCACCCGCCGCCCAGTAAGCACCCACGTGGCCGGCAACAGCCGACTTACCTCACTCGCTATTGACCCGCTTGCCGGGTCGCCCCCCCGACCGTATCCCCGAGCCATCGTGCGCGCAGCGCAGGGTAACCGGGATGCTTCGGATTGAGCTCGATGGCGCGGTTGATGTCGGCCACAGCCTCTGCATTGCGTCCGTGCAGACTGTTCAGCAGGGCACGGCCATAGTAGGCCGCGTGGTGGCTTTTTTCACCAAGCAGTTCATTCAGCATGCGTTCCGCGGTTGCCAGGTCGTTCTGCCCCAGGAAACTCATTGCGAGCCCTAGGCGCACCTCGTAATCCGTCGGATCGTCGCGCAGCACAGCGGAAAATTCCTCGCCTGCGATCTCGTAGCGGCGCGCCTTCATCGCCGCATCGGCACGACGCAGGCGGAAGTGGCGCTTCATCTTGGCGTCCTCCTCGAGCGCGATGGCGTGCCCGAGATCGTCGATCGCAGCGTCGAAACGCCCCAACGCAGCCTGCGACTCACCACGGTGATAGTGCAGCCCCGCCGCCTTGAAGCCGCGTTTCGCGGCAAGGTCGAAATCTTTGACCGCCTCGGCTGGGCGCTTCATCAGATGCATCACGACGCCCATGTTGAAGCGGGCCGACCCTTGCAACTCCCCGAGTTCATCTGCACGTGCAAAATCGGAATAAGCGAGTTGCAGCATATCGTTTTCCAGGTAGTAGCTGCCACGGTTCAGGTACGGCCGCCACCGCCCGACCGCATTCGGCGGCGCATCCGGATCGAGCTTGGCCACGGCATCGGACCACACCGTGAGGGTGTTGGCAAAGCTCCCCACACGCTCAAACGACTGGCTGATCAGCACCACCGAGAGCACCAGACCGGCAAGATAAACGATCGGCGGACGCGTTCCGACCAGCACCAGGACCACCACCCCCGGAATCGTGATCGCCCACAGGTAGCTGCGGTAGAGCACGAAGGGATCCTGTATCCACACCGTGACGAACTCGGTAGCGAACAGCACGGGCGGAATCAGCAGGCACAACCCCAGGAAGCGCCACGGCCCGTCGCGGCGGACAAGCAGATAGACCGAGGTCAGGCACAGAGCGGCAAAAGCCGCCGCCCCAGCGCCGGCTTTCCAGTCGCCGAGCGAAAGTGGAAAAGGTGGGCGCAGATCGATCGACATCCATTGCACATTCGGCAGCAGCCACAGGAAGCCGTAGTGGAAGAACAGGGCCATCTGGTTGGCAATGCTCAAAGGATAGGCGCGCGACTCGATTCCGGGCGCGATCGCTTCGAGTTGGGCGACATAAATACGGGAAAGCTCGTCGAAGGTGACACCGATGATCGAGCCGTAACGTATTCGGAGTACGCTGCCGACCACAAGCAGGCCGCACAGTGCCACGCCGCCGAGCATCAGGGTGCGGCGCAAATCGGACGGGCGCAGGAATGCGTACATCGGTATTGCCAGCGCAAGCGCCATCACCGCGTGCTCCTTGGAAAGCAC
>CAZNBU010000445.1:0-3188 GCA_964571035.1 uncultured Planctomycetaceae bacterium
TCCTCGAAAAGAAGGCGCACATGGTGATCAGCGTCAAGCCGTTCGGGTGCATGCCGAGCACGCAGTCCGACGGCGTGCAGAGCAAGGTGGTCAACGATTACCCCGAGTGCATTTTCATCCCGATCGAAACCAGCGGCGACGGCGAAGTGAACATCAAGTCTCGCGTGCAGATGAAGCTGTACGAAGCCAAGGTACGCTGCCGCGAAGAGTTCCAGCGCACGCTGGACGGTTTCGGCGTAACCATGGACCAGTTCCGCGCCTACGTGGATCAGCAACCCGAGCTGAGCACCGGACTGTTGAACCTGCCGCACGAAGAAGTCGGCGTGGCGGCGAACCTGCTGCACATGGTCGCCAAGGGCATGAAGAAGCACTACAACGCCGGCGAAAAGAAGCTGATGAGCGTGCAGGAGGTCGAGAAGATCGCGCGCGCGGTAGCCGCCGAAGAAGGCGCGGCGTGTGCATCACAGGCCGACCCGGAAGGGTCGGCAGAAGTGGGCTCGTGCTCAACCGACGAAGAAGACTGCCCGACGTGCAGCGACAGCCTGCCCGGCGAGCAGAAAGAGCGCGCACCCGACGCCACGGTGAAAGCCGCCACGGGCGAAGGCTGCGGCGACTCCTGCGGCTGCGAGTAGATAGCTGCGGAAGCACAGCAGTCAGGATTTTCAGGATGGCCAGGATTCAATCCTGCCACTCCTGAAAATCCTGACTGTCTTTCTGGTGCACGTTACCCGGCCAGTCTGCGCCGTCGGAACACGGTTGCCGCGCCAAACAGGCCGGCGACCGCGAGCAACCACCATGCGTTTCGCAACCCTTGCGCGGCGCACCCGCTGCCGCTGCTGTTCTGTCCGCCGCCGCTGCTGGTGTTGGTCGTCGTCGCCGTCCCCGTCACACTGATTGAGAACGGGTTGGTAGCCGTCAGGTCGTTGTGGTCGAACGTGATCGCGCCGCCGAACGTCCCGTTGGCTGCGGGTTGAAACGTGATGTTGAACGTAATGCTTCCGTTGGATGGCACCACGGCGGGAAACCCGGTCCCTGCGGCGACAAACTCCGCCGCGCCGCTTGCCGGCAGGGTCAGCGTCAGATCCCCGTTGCCGATGTTCTGGATGAAAATGGTACGCGTGACACTGCTCGACTGCGCCAGATCCAGCGAGCCGAACCCGACCGTGCCGCCATGATTGACAATCCCACCCGTCGCGCCGCCTTCGCGCACGACCAGCACAGGTACGATCTCGATGGCGTCGCCGATGAACTCGATGTCGATCGGGCTCGTGACGGCCGTGTCGTTGTGATCGAAACTGACCGTGAGCGTTTTCGCGCCGATCGTGACCGGGTCGAACGCGACAGTGAATGACGTACTGCCGCCCGGCGCCACCGAACTAGCCAACCCGCCGCTTTGCACATCAAAGTCGGCAGCATCGCCAGCCGTAGTGAAGTTGCTGATTGTCAGGTTGCTGCCGCCACTGTTCTCGATCGTCACGGTCAATGCGGCGGTGGCCCCGGCTGCGATGTCATGGGTGCCGAAGTCGCGATTGGTGCCCGTCGCGGTCTGCCCGCTGGTTACCGTGACAGCGCCAGCCGTCACCGCGATCTGCGGCGGCGCAGGGTCCTGCACGATCGTGAACGAGAACACCGTGTTGTCGGTGCCGTCGTTCGCTGTCAGTGTAACCACGTGGGTCGCACCCAGCAGGGTGTTGAACGTTCCGCTAGCTGGCTGCACGACGTACGGCACGGCCGCCGACGCCGACTCCCACTCAGCCTGCAACAGTCCCGTGGCTCCGACGTTGGTAATCGTCGTCACGAGCGAGCAGGTATCCAGGTTCACATCATCGACGGCAATACCGAACGCAAGACTTGCCAGTGTCTGCCCGTGCGGCACGGTTACCGTGCCTTGATGCGCCAGCACCGAAGGGCCGCCGACAGGATCGTCGTAGTTAACCGCAATGGTCGGCGCCGTATTGGGCGGCGGCCCAGCCGGCGTGAAGCGGATGTACCGGTTCGCCGGATAGACCGAGACACTACCGTTGGCTGCAACATTGGGAGAGTCCTGCCCGGGAACCACAATCTGCGGGACAATGCCAACCAGGTCCGCAATGCATACCGTGTTGGCCGATTGCGACGTCACCCCGGTCGTTGCCGCCGGAATTGAGCCGTATTGAAACTCGATCACGCCGGTGTTCGTGTCCAGCAACAGCTTCATGCGCACGCCGGTGGAGTTGCTGGTGCTGATCGGAACGTTCAGCCATTGAACAGCCAGCACGCCCCCCGTGTACTCCCACGAGACTTCGCCCGGCGGCGGCAACGACGGCGAGATCGGCGACATCAGCCGGCTGCCGGGCGCGAGATCAGCCCAAAGCGGCGCAATCACCAGCCCGCCGTTTAGCCCGGGGCTGGGGGTCGCGGGCACGCTCTGCACCTGGCCGCTCAGGGAAATGTACCCGGCTGAAACGGCTTGAAAGCTGGTGAAGTTGCCACCAAAGAATGGAAACTGAAACCCGCTCGGCGATATCGACTGCGTGTACTGGTTGTAGGACAGCCCGGTCTGGGTCGGCGCTGCGAGGTTCGTGTACGGCGTGGCAAGCGCGCCGGACGTCACGGTGTACGCCTGCGCGCCCAAGGACGCGCACAGCACAAGCAGCCCTAGAACACAAAGCGTTCGCATGGCAGGCCTCCAGGTTCAGATGAGCCTGCCAGTTTGCACATGCGGCGGCGCACTTCCAAGCCGAATCACCCAATGAAACAGGCCGGGCTGCTTGCCCGGCCTGTTTCATTGGGTGATCTCGCTACTTCTCGACCACGGCGTTGCTGTCCACAACGCGCCCATTCGGCTGCTGTGCGGTTGGAGTCTGCGGCGTCTCCGAAAGCTTGACCGTGCCCGTCGCCATCAGCACGGCCAGCGTGACGGCGCCGACGGCGAGGCCGACCGCGACCGCCGTCATCGCAAACTGGCGGCGGGCGCTGGACTTGAAGTGCTCCTCAATGCGGTTGAAGTGCCGGCTCTGGTCGCGCTGCATGGCGGCAAGCCGGTTCTGCTGTGTGGTCAGCGCCTCGGTCTGGTGGCGGCGCTGACTCTTGCGCGCCAGCTCGCTGCTCTTGACCGCCAGCGCGCTCTGCTTGACCTGGGTTTTCTGCAGGTTGGCAAGCTGCTCAAGCGTAGCGGTCAGTTCCGCCGAGCGCTCGTCGTTTCCGGA
>CAZNBU010000446.1:0-3187 GCA_964571035.1 uncultured Planctomycetaceae bacterium
GTACACCATGCCCCCCTGCTCGCTGGGGCTGCTGATTTCGGGCAGCGTGACTGCCTGGTTGCCGCGCCAGTAGATGTTGCTTTCCTGCCGCTTGCTGCACAGGTGCACGCGCCATTGCAGCTTGCCTTCGCCGGCGGCTGCGTCGCCCTTGGGCGTGACGTCGAAGCAGAACATCCAGAACTCGATGCTGTCTTTCTCTGTCACCGCGCCGGCGATGTACAGCTTGTTGCCGCGCACCAGCGGCGCGCCTTTGAAGGCTACGTGCCGCAGGAACCCGATCTCGCTTTCCGTCTCGACCTTGCGGTTGGGCAGCGTGACGCGCAGGGCGCAATCGTCGCTGACATTCCAGATCTGAATCTGGTTGCCCGTGGGCTCTGACCCGTGCTCGCGCGAGGCGGTGCCGGGGCCCATGACCGCGAACAACAGGTCGCTTTCACGATTGTCGAGGTCCCAGCGCACGCGCGCGATCGTCGAGCCCATCACGCGGTACTTCTCGCGCGGCGTCTGCTGGTTGCTGTACCAGAAGTAGCGGTTCCCCTGATCGTTCTGCTTCGTGCGGTAGCGCTCGCTGCTTGGCACTTCCAGCGTTACGGGGCTGGACTCGCGGCCATGGCGCACCCACATCAGCTTCTCATCGGATCCGCCCGCTTCATCGATCTTGTGCACGAAGAACCCGGCATCATGCACGCTCGGAAAGATCACCGGCAGCGCGGAAGATTCGCGCCCGGAGTAGCGGTCCGGTTGCGCTTCATCGGCGCCGGGGATCTTGTCGGCCAGCTTCAACCCGATCAGCTTTTCGTCGCTGTCCAGGTCAACCGCCTCGCCGATGCCGCTGATCGGCGGGGCGACACCATTGCGGGTGCCGTCGCCTTGCAACGTCAGCCACCCGTTGGGCAT
Organism: uncultured Planctomycetaceae bacterium; assembly: GCA_964571035.1. Classification (GTDB taxonomy): domain Bacteria; phylum Planctomycetota; class UBA8742; order UBA2392; family UBA2392; genus JADJRK01. The sequence continues at coordinate 898 of CAZNBU010000446.1, forward strand.
GAGCTCGGGCCGCGCCTGCGGTGCGACACCGCCGGTCAGCGCCGCCACAGCCTTTGCCGAATCCATTTCGTCGCCGCCGACCGTCACGCGCCCGCCCGCGCCTTCATACTCGCGGCGGCGCAGCTCGCGGCCCAGGCGGTAGTTCATGCCCGCATCGCGGCAGGCGCGCACGTACAGCACCTGCAGCATCGGCTCGCGCAGGTAGTAGTCGGGCCAGCTTGCCTGCAACTCGTAAAGCCAGCGCACAGCCAGCACGGCGTCGCCACGCTCGAGCGCCTTCTCGGCCAGCAGGCGCAGCGCTGTGCGCCCCGATTCACTGAACTGGTAAAAGCGGGCGCAGCGGCGCAGCAGTGGCTCACTTACGTCAGCCAGCGCGCGTTGCAGCAACTCGGCGCCCGGCGCGGCCTGCCGCAAAGCAAGCTGGTCGCGCAGCGGGCGCGGCCAGTCCTGGATCCGGTAGCGCGAGTTGATGTAGTCGGCCAGCGGCTGCCACGTCTCGGCGGCGATCTGGTTCTGCGTGTTGCCTGTGGGCCACTCGGCGCGTACCAGCAGCTCGGTGTTGACCGGCATGTCCGGGTCGAGCTTTTCGCGCCGCAGCGTTTCGTAGCGCGCCATCGCGTCGCGCCACTTATCGAGCGCCTCGTCCTTCTTGCCCTCGCGCTCAAGGGTGATGGCTTCAATTTCGCGCTGCCGGGCTTCGCGCAGCGAGTACTGCACGTTCTGGTCGACGCGCGTGGGCGGCAGCGTCAGGTCAGGGTTCTTGATCAGGTCTTCCGCGCCGTCCTGCGCGACGACGGGCTGGTGACGGGTGATGGAGCCCGCCAGCACCAACAACCCGGCGGCGGCGAGGACGAGGATGCGGGTATTCACCAGTCGTCTCCCTGGAGGGGTGTCCTCTTTCATACGCGCGCCAAGGGGTTGCGCGCCAGTTTTTTCAGCCCGCCGCGGGCCTATCCGCGGTCCTGCAAGGTCTGGATCGCGGTGTCGATGTGGCGGCGCACGCTGTCATCGTTGCCGATGGCGTCGGTGCGGTTCTGCAGGTCCTTGAGCAGCGGAATGTCGCGCGTGGTGCCGACCTTGGCGATGAAGTCGGCGCACTTGCGGCGCAGCGGGCCGTTCGCCGCCGACGCAAGCTCCATGATGCGGTCGAAGTCCCAGCTGTCGTCCTGCGCGATCAGCACGTCCAGCATGATCGGGATGCGGTCGTACTGCCGCGCTTCCGCCTGCTCGTCGATCTGCTTGCGCACCTGCTCCGTGACGTAGTTGAAGTTCTCGGCGCCGGTGAGTTCCTTCTTCTTCAGAACTTCGGCGGCGTAGTAGTTGCGATCCGGCGTCTTGAGCATCTCCAGCGCCAGGTCGATGATCTTGCGGCGGTTGTCGCCTTCGCCCCATTCGGTGAGGCGACTGATCGCGGTAACCCCTTCGCCCTTAAGGCGATGCGACTGCTCCTTGAGCGCCGCTTCGATCACCTTGGCCGGCTTGATGTCCTTCGAGACGGTGCTGGCCTGCTGGTAGGCCATGACGCGAACGTCTTCGTTGCTGTCAGCCAGGCCCTTCTCGACCATCTCAACACCGGCGCTCATCTGCCCCATCAACTGCGCCATGTTGACGCCGATGCGGATTGCGGTGGCGCGAACCTTCGAGTCGGTGTCTTCCACGCGTGCCTTCACGGCCGGGAACACGTCGTCATCCTTCACCCGGGCCGAGCGGCGATAGCTGTCGAGCGCCGTAAGCGCGGCTTCGCGCACTTCGCCGCTGGGCTCCTTCTCCGGATTCAGCGCGTCAAGAAACACCGGCAGCAGCTCTTTGTCGTCGCTGCGCTGCAGGCCCTTCAAGGCGTTCTTGCGCGTGTTGGCGAAGTCGTCGCCCTCGGACTTGGCGGCCTCGATCAGCAGTTCCTTTGAGTCCTTGAGCGGGATGTACGTGCGGCCAAGGCTTTCCACAGCCTGCGCGCGGATCGCCCCGTTGTCGCTCTTCACCCAGCGCTTGAGGTCGGGCAGGCTGTCCTTGCCCTTGGCTTCGGCGTAGGCGCCGATGCACTGGGCGCGCTGCGGCTCTTTCAACTTATCGTTGTCCGCCGCATCGCGCAGCAGGTTGTGGCCCTGCGTCTTGAGCTGCTGGCGGTGGTTGAGCATGTGCTCAATGATCTTTTCGCGCAGCTTGTTCGCCTGCTCGTCATCCGGCAGGTCGCGGTAAGCCGCGGCGAAAGCGTTGAGCGCCTTTTCGTTGGTCAGGAAGCGCAGGTTCTGGTCTACGCGGTCACGGTAGTGTGTCTCCGGCTTGCCTTCGG
>CAZNBU010000447.1:0-3163 GCA_964571035.1 uncultured Planctomycetaceae bacterium
CGAGGCGCTGATCAAGGAAGGCCCGGACGACGATCGCTGGGTCAAGACAGCCGCCAACGTGATCGAGCAGATGGATAAGGAAAAGGAAGCGAGCGACGAGTAACACTGCGCAGCAGACGAATGCGGCGTGCTTTCGGCACGCCGCATTTTCTGTTTATGGCGGCAGCGTAAACTGTTATGCGTGAGCTACTTATGGCGAGTTCCGCGCCGCTGGGGATTCAACTGTAAGATCGCCTGCCCAATTCACGACACATTTACGTAAAACACGCTATCGCTTTCATTTCCAATCAAAGGAGTTCGCCATGAAGATCATGCGTTGGGCTGCGGCGGTGGCCGTTGCGGCCATGGCAGTGGGTGTCCCGTCCTTCGTCCCGACCAACGACGTGGTCCGCGCCGAAGGTGAAGACGATGCGTCAAAGGATCCGGTTCGTTCGGCCTGGGCTGCCTACAAGCCCGTTGATGCCGAGCACGACGCCAAGCGCGCCGCCGTCATTGACGAATACAACAAGATCAACGACGACAAGGATGCGTCCAGAGAAGCCAAGGCCGAAGCCCTGACCAAAGCGCGCGCTGCGCTTGGTGAGCTCACCAAGGAGTATCGCCCGAAGCTGGTTGAGTTGCGCAAGGCGTTCACCGACGCGTTCGAGAAGGTGACCGACTTCGCCCGCTACGCCGACAGCACCGAGATGCTGGCCTACGGGTTGATGAGCCGCGCAAACTCACTGCGCAGAGAGAACCCAGACGAGGCGATGAAGTTCTACGAGCTCATCCTCAAGCACTGCCCCAAAGCGGATGAAGCAGACACCGTGCGCTCGTACTCGATCCCCGAGGCGCTGGAAGCCAAGGGCGACTTCGAAGCCACGCTCAAGCGCTGCCGCGAGCTCCTGAAGGAAACCTCCGACAAGTACAAGCCGAATCTGCTGCAGCGCATCGGCGACTACTCAGCGGCACTGGGCGACCTGAAGGGCGCGATGAAGGCCTATGAAGACGGGCTCGCGCTTTGCGAGGGTGAGCTCGCAAGCAACGACCCGCGCAACAACTCCAAGCGCTACCTCGAGATCCGCAGCAAACTGACCGGCAAGGACGCCCCAAACGTTGACAGCAAGGTGTGGCTTGACGGTGAGGCGAAGAGCCTGGCTGCCATGAAGGGCAACGTCGTCATCATCGACTTCTGGGCTACGTGGTGCGGCCCGTGCCGTGTTGCGATGCCCGGTCTGGACAAGATCTACAAGGAAAACAAAGACAACAACGTGGTCGTGATCGGCCTTACCCGCTTCTACGCCAACGGGTTCCTGCCGAACAACAGCTCGAACCTCAGCAAGGGCGAGTCGGTCCGTGGTATCACCGAAGAGGGCTACCTCGATCACCTCAAGGAGTTCAAGAAGCGCAGCGAACTGAGCTATCCGTTCGTGGTGGGCCAGAAGGAAGACTTCGATGCCTACGGCGTGACCGGCATCCCGACCATGGCCATCGTTAACAAGGAAGGCAAGGTCGCCATGCTCGTTGTCGGCAGCGGCAACGACGCGCTGATCGAAGCCTGTGTGAAGAACCTGATCAAGTAGTTCCGCTATCCAACGGCGGCGCGCTCGGCGCGCCGCCGTTTTCTTTTGCCGGTTCTCAGTTGAATGATCATTCAAGCCGGGTATGGTGCGGCCATGAACGCCACCGCCACGCCCGAAACCCGCCGGCGACTGCTGGATACCGCCGCCAAGCTGTTCTGGGAGCGCGGGTACGAAGCCACCGGTGTGGCCCAGATCCTGAAGGATTCGGGCGTCAACGCGGGCAGCATGTACCACTTCTTCCGCAACAAGGAGGAGTTGCTGATCGGCGTGCTGGAACGCTACCGCGAGTTGCTGTGGCCCATGGTCATGCAGCGTGCTCACGATGCGACCGACGACCCGGTCGAGCGCGTGTTCGTCGTCATGGACGGGTACCGTATGCAACTGACCGAGTTCGACTTCCGGCTTGGATGCCCGATCGGCAACCTTGCACTGGAGGTCAGCAACGACATGCCCCGCGTGCGCCGGCTGCTGGAAGCCAACTTCGAGGGGTGGAAGGAAGCCATCGTCGGTTTCCTGTATCCCGCGAAGAAGCGTTTCAAGCGCGGTACCGACCTGAAGGCACTGGCGGACTACGCGCTGACCGTCATGGAAGGCGGCATCCTGCTGGCGCGCTCGCGCCGCAGCATCGAGCCGTACGACGCCGCGGTGCGCATGCTTAGGGAGCATTTTGAAGGCCTATTGAAATGAATACCGGTTGGAACAGCAGCCTCGCGCAGAGAACGCGGAGCGCCCAGAGACCCACTCTGCGGACTCTGCGGACTCTGCGCTCTCTGCGCGCGGCCGTCTTTTCGAATCTAAGTGAAGCATCAACAAGGGAGACGACATGAAGTTCGCAATGAAGCTGGCGCTGGCCCTGATGACCGTGGCCTTGGTCGGCACAACATCCCACACACAGGACGCTGAACCAAAGCCTGAGCCCAAGCCCGAGGCCAAACCCGCCAACCCGCTTGAGGCGGCTGCCCGTGCGGTGGGCGGCATCTGGGTCGAAGAGAGCGAGATCAAAGACCCCGACGGCAAGTACGTGAAGACCCAGACCGTATGGGACGTCAACCAGAAGGCCCTGCTGTCAAAAGCCTGGCAGGTCAGCGGCGACGACGAGACGCTGGTGTTCGAGGGCGGCATCTACTGGCACCCCAAGCGCAAGCAGCGCGTCATGTGGGCCCTCGCCAGCAACGGCGCGGTGATGGACGGCGTCGTCACGCCCAAGGACGACACCCAAACCACCGTGTGGACCCTCTACGGCGAAGGCATGACGCTCGAAGGCGAGAATCGCGCCACCTACGTCGACGACGACACCATCTCGACCGACGAGTTCGTGAAGTCGCAGCGGGGCCTGCAGAAGACCCGCACCCTGCGCATGGTCCGCCAGAAAGAAGACTGGAAGCCCGCGACCGACAAGGACTCCGACGGCCAGGAAGACGCCGAGCCCGCCAAACCCTCCACGCTTGAAGAATCCGCAAAGCAGGTGGGCGGCATGTGGGTCACCGACAAGGGCGTGGCTGACCCAACCACCGGGTACAACTACTTTCGCGCCGATTGGGGCGTTGGCAAGAAGATGCTGCGCTCAACCACCTGGGCGGTCAGAAACGGCAAGACGATCC
>CAZNBU010000448.1:0-3159 GCA_964571035.1 uncultured Planctomycetaceae bacterium
GCGCTTTGCCATCAAGGTCGGGCAGCGGGCTGACCGGGAACGCTTCCCCCACCTCGACACTCAGTTTGTACGGGTTGCTCACGTCCACATCCTGCGCGCGCGGGTTCGCTGCTGTGGCGATCAGCACCAGCGCCGCGCACGTCACCCCGAAGAGTGCTTTCATGGTTCACCTCTCGCGTACTCTGCCGGAACAGCGCGCAACCCGCCATCATTCCGTCGAAGTCGAGGCGACACGCGCAGCATGGTTTCGGCGCACACGAATCAAGCTACTATTGAAAAAGGTAAGTGCTCAGCCTGCTTGTGCGGGCCGATGGTGGCGCACGTTGCACTTCGCGCCGCCGCTTTCAGGAGGACTTTTCGCCGGGCCGCTGACCGCGGCTCAACCGCCTTGACGAGCCGGATTCGTGTCCATCGACAAGATCGGCAAGCGCACACCCTCAGACTACGCGCGCCCAGCCACCATCAAGGGCGAAACGTACGGCATTCCGGGTGCAGAAAAGCCGCACCTCTTCTATCAGGACCGCAGCAAACTCCCGACGGCTGACTACGGCCAGGGAATCTACGTCTACGACACGCAGGGCAACCGCTACCTCGATGGGTGCAGCGGCGCGATCTCAGCCAACCTTGGCCACGGCAACAAGCGCGTGGTGGCTGCGGCGATTGAGCAACTCAACAAGATTGCATTCGTCTATCGCCAGCAGTTCGAGAACAAACCAGCCAACGAACTGGCGGAGCTGCTGGCGCGCGTTTCTCCGCCACAGTTGAACCGGGTGTTTTTCGTCAACTCGGGCAGCGAAGCCGTAGAAGCCGCAATCAAACTCGCGCGGCAGTACTGGTGGTGCAAGGGCAACCGCGGCAAGTCGATGGTGATTTCCACCCGCCCCAGCTACCACGGCGCAACGCTGGGCGCGCTGGCCACGACGGACTACACGCCGCTGAACGTGCCGTTTCGCAGCATGACGATGCACTCGCCCAAGACGGCTGCGCCGTTCTGCTACCACTGCCCGCTCAGCAAGGAGTACCCGGGGTGCGGCATGGCATGCGCGCTGGACCTGCAACGCAAGATCGATGTCTACGGCGCCGACAACATCGCCGCCTTCATCGTGGAGCCGATTGGCGGCTCAACCACAGGCGCCGCTGTCCCGCCCGACGAATATTTTCCCATCATCGAGCAGATCTGCCACGACAACGGCATCCTGCTGATCATCGACGACGTGATGATGGGGTGCGGCCGCACGGGCACATTCTTCGGGTTCGAACACTGGGACATCACGCCCGACATCATCGCCACCAGCAAAGGCCTCTCCGCGGGGTATGGCCCCATCGGCGCGATCATCGCGAGCGACACCGTGGTTGAGCCGGTGCTTGAATCCGGCGGGTTCATGCACGGACACACTTACGCCGGCAACCCGCTGAGTTCCGCCATCGCGCTGGCGGCGATGCACGAGATTCTTGAGAACAAGCTTGTCGAAAACGCGCGCGATGTCGGCACCTACATGCACGAGCGGTTGCATGAGCTTAAGGCGCAGCACCCGGTGATCGGCGATATTCGGGGCCGGGGGTTGATCGCGGGCGTCGAGTTCGTGCAAAGCCGCGAGCTGCGCGAGCCTTTCCCCGCAAACTGGTTCGTCGCGCTGGAGGCGACCGAGCTCGCGCGCAAGCACGGCCTGCTGATCTATCCGCGCCGCAGTGTTTACGGGTTGCGCGGCGACCACGTGCTGGTCGCGCCGCCGTTGATCATCGACCGCAAGGGTGTGGACGAGCTGATCGAGCGCTTTGACCGCGCGCTGCGCGACCTGGCGAAGCTGCTTGTAAAACACATCCACGAGATCTCGGAGAAGTTCGAGGACCAGACGGTGCAGCGCTATGAGCAGTCCGACGCGGTGCCCGACTACGCGCGCGGCGAGCTCGACAGCGTGGCGCCAATCGCCGACGCCAACGTCACAGCCGCCATGGAGACCGGCCACTTCAACCCGCGCGACTTTGAGCCGCGTGCCGACGACGGCAAGGACGAAGGCAACTGATGCTGCCCAGAGACACAACCGTAGAGAGTGCTGTCCGCGAATATGTTCGTGCGGGGCAGACCATCATGGTGGGCGGGTTCGGGCGCGGCGGCGTGCCGTTTACGACGTTGAAGTACATCGCCGACCGCGCAGGCGAGTACAGCGACCTGACCCTGGTCAAGAACGACGCCAGCGAGCCCGGCATCGGAATCGACATGCTGCTCAAGACCGGGCAGGTGAAGAAACTGATCGCCACGCACCTCGGGTTGAACCCTGACTTCATCGACCAGATGAATCGTGGCGAAGTCGAGTGCGAGCTGATCCCGCAGGGGATCTTCGCCGAGAAGATCCGCGCGGGCGGCGCGGGCATCCCCGCGATCCTCACCGACATCGGCGTCGGCACCGAAGTTGAGCAGGGCAAGCAGACGGTTGAGCTGCACGGCAAAACGCTGCTCGTCGAAGAATGCCTGCGCGGCGACGTGGCGCTCATCTGCGCCGACAAAGCCGATAAAGCTGGCAATGCCTGGTGGCGCGGCAGCAACCGCAACATGTGCGTCGTGATGGGCACCGCCTGCAAGCGCGTAATTGTCGAGGCGTACGAGATTGTCGAGATCGGCGACCTGCCGCCCGAAGACATTCACCTTCCCGGCGTTTTCGTGGATGCCGTCGTCCCCGCGGGGCCGTTACCCCATGTGTAGGAGGTTCCATTGGCAAAGCGCAACCTGAAACCCGAGGAGGAGTCACTGCTGGCACGCGCCGCGCAAGAGGTGCGGCACGGCATGGTGGTGAATCTCGGGATCGGGTTGCCGCAATTCCTGCCGGAGTACCTGCCTGCTGCCATCGACGTCAACTTTCATTCTGAAAATGGTTTTGTGGGCATGGGCGAGGGCGACGCCGAGGGCACGCCCGACAGTGACATCATAGATGCCGGCGGACGCGCCTGCCGTGTGGTCAAAGGCGCAGCGTTCTTCGACAGCCTGATGTCGTTCGCCATCGTGCGCGGCGGCAACCTTGATCTGGCTGTTTTGGGCGCGTTCGAGGTCAGTGTCGAGGGCGACCTCGCCAACTGGAGAATCCCCGGCAAGCTCACGCCCGGCATGGGCGGCGGCATGGAGCTTGCCCAGAAAGCCAATCGCGTGCTGGTCATCAGCCATCA
>CAZNBU010000449.1:0-3157 GCA_964571035.1 uncultured Planctomycetaceae bacterium
GCCAGAAGCTGGTGGAGAAGGGACTGACGCTGATCCCGCTGAGCGTCTATTTCAAAGGCGGGTACGCGAAGGTCGAGCTGGGTTTGTGCAAGGGCAAGAAGCAGTACGACAAGCGTCAGTCCATGAAAGAGAAGCAAGCCAAGCGCGAAATCGCGCGCCGGGTGAAGGGCTAACTGCATTTACGCGAAGGAGCGAAGGGGGCGAAGAGTCTTCGCGGACTTCGCCAACTGCCTACTTCAATGTACCAGCTTCGTCAGCAAAGTTGCCTCATTGGGCCGCCGGCGAGCGACCTTGCAACCGACCTTCGCGTCCTTCGCTACCTTCGCTACCTTCGCTCCTTCGCGTCCGCTTTTCCAATCAGCCGGTGATAAGCCTCCGCGAACGGCTCGCCGGTGCGCGGGTCAGCGGCCTTGGGCGCAACCTGCAACAGCGGCCACAACACGAACGTGCGTTCGTGCATGCGCGGGTGGGGGACTTCCAGGCCGGGCTCATCGATCACCTGCTCACCTAACAGCAGCAGGTCCAGGTCAAGCGTGCGCGGCGCGTTGCGCTCGCCGCGCTCGCGGCCGAGCCTGCGCTCCACGTCCAGCAGGACCGCCAGCAGTTCGCGGGGGGCCAGGGTGGTCTCCAGCAGTGCCACGCCATTGAGGAACTTCGGCGCCTGAACGGGCGAGTCCACCGCCTCGTTTTCCATCAAGTCAGACACACGAACCACACGTATCGCGTCGTGCTGACCCAGCAGCCGCAACGCTTCGCGAATGTTCGCCTCACGGTCGCCAAGGTTGGCGCCGAAGGCAATTGCGGCTGTTACGGGGTCGGACATTCCCTGAAGCTAACGGCAGTGCGAAATCCGCGAAAGATTGTTTCGCAATCCGGGACTCCATGACGTTTAATAGTGGGGTCGTGGCTGGGCTGCGCTTAGCGCATCCGTAGTAAACACAAAGGATTACCATGCGGGGACCGGTGCCCTTTGGGGTGCTTGTGATCCTCGGTTTGTGCGTCATTGCGTGCGGTGTATCCCGCGCGCAGCACAGGGAAACGCCGGAGCCAACCCGGCCGCTGCTGCAGAACCAACCCAGCAGCCCCTTTGCCGAGGAGATCAAGCAGTTGGACGCCGCCGTCGACCAGGCGGCGCGGCGTGCCGCGTTTCTGGCTATTCTCGACAAAGCCGAGAAACTGAAGCGTACGCCCGACCCGCTGGTCAGCATTCTCGTCAATAAGAAGCCGGAAGACTCGTTCAAAGACCTCGTTGAGTACATCCGCGACAACGAGTTCGCGCGGCACACCAGCTTCGTTGCCCCTCTGGTAATGGCTTCGAATGAGGCCGGCGACAACGCGAAGCTGGCCGGCAGCGCCGTGGTTGCCTACAGCGGCGTCAACCAGGCTGTGCCGGTCATTATCCGCATGCTGAAATCGGAGGAAAGCAACGAGCGCCGGGCGGCCGCCGCGATCGCCGGCAGGCGCGTAGCCGGCGCGGCGGGCGCGGCAAAGATGATCCCGCATCTGGTGGCCGCGCTGGATCGCGACGACGTCGACCTCTCCGCGATTGCCATGCGCAGCCTGACCAAGCAGACATGGATCGAGTTCGCAACCGCGGAAGAGTGGAAGTATTGGATCAAGGGCAAGTCGGAAAACGATCTGCTTGCGATCATCGCCGACAACGAAGCCGCGGCGCGCCGCAAGGCCGAGAGCGATCGCGCGAAAATGGAAGAGACTTACACGCGAGCGGCAATCGAGCGGCTGGACGGCGCAAAAGACGACATCGTGAAGCTCACTCAAGGGTTGTCGGACGAGTTTGCTGTCGTGCGCGCCAGGGCCCTGAGGCTGCTGCGGGCTGTACTAAAGGCGAGTGTGCCCGATGAGACGGCGAAGCCCACCATCGAGGCTGTCGGCGAGCTGCTGAACCGACCGAGTGAGCCGGAGGAGTTGCGGCGCGATGCAGCCGGGTTGCTAGCCGACTGCGGCAAGCCGGTGCTGGCATTTCCGTACGTTGACCGCTGCCTCGCCGCCAACGGCATTTCTGCCGACCTCCGCCTCGAGCTTGTCCGCGGTCTGAACGCCCCTGCCGCCGCCAACCGTCTCGTGGAGTTGCTGAAAGCGGAAGTCGCCACCGCGGACACACGCAGCGGGCAGGTGCTTGAGCAACTCATCCTGCAAGTCCGCTTCGTGCTGGAGCAGGAGGACCAGTCACCGACCGGCAAGGCCATCATTGGGGAGCTGAAGCGGTTGCTGGAGCTGGTTGTCGCCAAGGTCTCGGGCACGCTGGACGGGCCGTCGCGCAAGCGCTTCGCCGATCTGGCCACGCGCACCTGCGACGCGCTAGGCACCGTGGTGCGCCACCGCGGGGTGGACATATCAAGCTGCGTCGAGCCGCTGGTTCAACTGACCTGCGCTGATTCCGTAGCGGCTGGCGCTGCGCTTACGGCTTTGCGTGACGCTTTGCAGATGCCGCGCCCGCGCATGGCAATCCTGCAGGCGATTAACGCGCCGCCCCTGCCCGAACAGCTTGCGGCGCTTTTCCAGCGCCTGATCAGCGGGAACGACGAGGTGATGACGGTCAGCCTGCTTACACTCTATGAAGAAATCGGCAGCTCGCCGGAGCCTGTCGAGAAGCTCACGGAGCGGCTGCTGGAGTTCGCCCGCAAGTCCGAGGCGGTGCTGCCCGATCGTACCGGCACGCGGCGTGGCGTCCGCGACGCGATTCGGTCGCTGCTCGCGCGACTGAACACAACGCCCGAGCAGCACATGGCGCTCGTGAACGACCTGCTGTTGTGCGAGTACGGCGTGCGGGATGTCGTCGGGTACTTCCAGGCTCTCAAACCGCCGCGCGTCGAAGTGCTGGCCTCGGCCCTGCGGCCCCACCGGGCAGAGCGGCTGGTGCGTGTGGCGCGTGTTGTGGCGGGTGTGACGCCATTGCTGACGGACGACGAGAAGGTTAACGCGGAGTTCACAGAGCTCCGCAACGACGTGAACACGCAACTGCGCCCGCGCCTCAGGGTGGATCTCACCAACGCGCTGAAAAACGGCATCGATGAAGAGACGCGGAAGACCATGACCGTGGTGGCATCCAGCGCGCTGCGCGACCAGTGGGTGCCGGTGGCCATCGAAAAGCTGCGCGAGAATGCCGACCCGGGCGACGCGCGCGACGTGATCTCGG
>CAZNBU010000450.1:0-3156 GCA_964571035.1 uncultured Planctomycetaceae bacterium
GCACGGGAAAGCTGAAATGTTCCGGCTCGTCCAGTGTGTGCTCGCTCATGGCCTGTTCCCTTCCTGCAGGTGGCGCAGGTAGGTAATCACCTTCCAGCGGTCTTCATATTCAACGTGCGAAGCGTGCGCGGGCATTGTGTTGTACCCGTACGTGATGATGTGGAAGATCTGGCCGTCGGTAAGCGGCGTGCGCAGCGGCCCGTTGATCGCGGGCGCGCCAACGCCGTACTTGGTAACGGGCGCGTCGCCGATGCCGTCCACGCCATGGCAACCCTGGCAGTTCATCGTGAACAGGCGCTTGCCGCGCGCGAGCACTTCGTCGCGCTCAGCACCCGAGGCGCCGGCGTGCGGGTTGCGCAGGGTCTTCGCCTGCTCAAGCCCTTCCGCCCCAGCCGGGATGTCCAGCGTGAGCTGCCCTTTGTACACGGTGCCTTCGGGCGGCGCCATGTCGGCGGTACCCCAGTGGAACAACGGGTTGGGCAGCGCGTCGCGGTTCATCCATTCGGGATAGTGGTGCGGCTGCTGCGACTCCCACGCCTTGCTGTACGCCATGTCGGGCATGTACTCGATGTTGCGCTTGCCGAAATCGCGCAGCAGGTAGCCGGCAACCACGCCGGCCAGCGTCGCGCCTATCAGCGCGCCGATGCCGATCCACACGCGCGTCGGCTGCTTCTTCTCGTGCTTGATGACGAACTCGCGCGATTTCTCAAGCGCGTCCACGTGCACGTCAACGACCTTGTCAAACACCTTCTGCATCAGACCGCGTCCTCCTCGCGATTCACGTCGTAGTCGGCGTCTACCTGCTTCATTTCTTCGACGTGGTTCGCGGAGAAAATCTCACGCGCCTTGGCTTCGTTGAAGTCTTCGTCTTCTTCCAGCACGATCACAAACCGGTCGTCCGTCTGGCGCGCGTGGAACATGCGCGCGTGCTTGCCCGGAAACAGGAAGCAGAACACGAACAACCCAAGCATCGTGCACAACCCGCCAATCAGCACCGTAAGCTCGAACGTAATCGGGATCATCGCCGGCAGCGGCAGCGGCGGCTTGCCGCCGATGTTCAGCGGCCAGTCAAATGCCGAGATGTACCACATGCCCGAAAGCGCGATCGACATGCCAAGCAGGCCGCAACTGAACGTCACCCACGTGATCTTGCTGAACGGCAGGCCCATGGCGCGGTCAAGCCCGTGCACGGCGTAGGGCGCGAAGACGTCAAAGAACGTGAACCCGGCTTCGCGGCACGCCTTGGTGGCTTCCAGGCAGTGCTCTTCGTCCGCGAAGACGCCCATGACCAGTTTTTCCTGCTCATCAGCCATGGCTCACCTCCGTGGCTGGCGCCTTTTTGCCGTGAGCCTGCCCGTACTTCATCACGCCCTTTACTTCGCCAAACGCGATGCCCGGCAGGAGGCGGATGAAGCAGAAGAACAGGAAGAAGAAGATGCCGAAGGTGCCTACCAGCGTCAGGATCTCGACCCACGTGGGGTAATAGTGCGCCCAACTGCTCGGCAGGAAGTCGCGGTGCAGGCTGGTTACGATGATGACGAAGCGCTCGAACCACATGCCGATGTTGACGAAGATGCTCATGATGAACAGGAAGATCGGGCTGCGGCGCAGCTTCTTGAACCACAGCGTCTGCGGGCTGATCACGTTGCAGCTGACCATGATCCAGTACGACCAGGCGAACGGGCCGGTGGCGCGGTTCAGGAAGGCGTACTGCTCATAGATGCTGCCGCTGTACCACGCGATGAACATCTCGGTGCCGTAGGCCAGGCCGACCATGCTGCCGGTCAGGATGATCACCTTGCCCATGTTCTCGAGGTGGTTGGTCGTGATGTACTGCTTGAGGTTCATCGTCTCGCGGGCGATCAGCAGCAGCGTCAGCACCATCGCGAACCCGCTGAAGATGGCGCCCGCGACGAAGTACGGCGGGAAGATCGTCGTGTGCCAACCGGGCAGCACCGATGTCGCGAAGTCCATCGACACGATGCTGTGCACGCTGAACACCAGCGGCGTGGCAAGCCCGGCAAAAATCATGTACGCGGTTTCGTAGTGGTTCCAGTGCCGCACCGACCCGCGCCACCCCAGGCTCAGCGTCCCGTAGAACAGCTTGCGCGCCCAGTGCTTCGCGCGGTCGCGCACGGTTGCAAGGTCAGGAATCAGCCCTATGTACCAGAACACCAGCGAGATCGTGAAGTAAGTGCTGATCGCGAACACGTCCCACAGCAGCGGGCTGCGGACGTTCACCCAGATCGGCCCGCGCAGGTTGGGGTACGGCGCCGCCCAGATCGGCCCGATCCACGGCCGGCCCATGTGAATGACCGGGAACAGCAACGCGCAGATCACCGCGAACAGCGTCATGGCTTCCGCGCTGCGGTTGATGCTGGTGCGCCACTTCTGCCGGAACAGGAACAGCACAGCCGAAATCAGCGTGCCGGCGTGGCCGATACCGATCCAGAACACGAAGTTGGTGATGTCAAAGCCCCAACCCACCGTCTTGTTGAGGCCCCACGTGCCGATGCCGGTGTAGATCTGGTAGCCGATGATGGCCACCCCCATCAGCGCGACGGCCCCGCTGCCCAGGAACCCGATCCACCACAACAGCGACGGCTTGCCCTCGATCGACCGGCAGACATCGTTGGTGATGTCGGCCATGGTCTTGTCGCCGAGGACAAGGGGTTGGCGCAGCGGAGAGTAAACGTGTCCTGCCATATGCTACTCGGTCTTCCTGTGCTTCTGTCTCAGACTTCCGGCGGCGATCAGCCATCCATCAGTGGTCGTGTCCTTCGTGCTTGTCGTGGTGCTCGGCGTGTGCTGCCGCCAGCGCTGCCTTTTCGTGCTCGCGCGCGGGGCGGTTGCGCACCTTGGTCAGGTACGTTACCGCGGGCCGCGTGTTGATCTCGGCGACCACGCCGTAGTTGCGCGGGTCCTTCTCAAGCTTGCCCACGTTCGTCGTCGGGTCGTTCTTGTCGCCGAACGTGATCGCCTGTGTCGGGCACGTCTGCTGGCATGCCGTGCGGATGTCGCCGTCCTTGGGCTTGCTCCCCTTCAGTGCCGCGGCGCGCTTGCCGTCGTAAATGCGCTGCGCGCACATGCTGCACTTTTCCATGACGCCCTGGCTGCGAACCGTCAGGTCCGGGTTCAGCACGAGGTTCATGGTCA
>CAZNBU010000451.1:0-3152 GCA_964571035.1 uncultured Planctomycetaceae bacterium
CTCTGCCAGCCCGAGGCCAAGGTGAGCGCCCATTACCTGATCGACGAAGACGGCACAGTCGGCAAGAAGTACCAGGCCAAGACCACACCGCACATGTACGTGATCGACAAGGAAGGCAAGCTTCGCTACCAGGGCGCGATCGACGACAGCAAGAACGGCAGTCCCGCAGGCGAGGAAGGCACCAACTACGTCGCTGACGCGCTGAAGGCGATCAAGGACGGCAAGGAAGTCGCCACCAAGGAGACCAAGCCGTACGGATGCAACGTGAAGTACGCGAAGGCGCGCAAGGGCAGCAACTAGCCGTTTGCAGCTCAGTCACCGGCGGCCCTACGGGGCCGCCGGTTGCGTTTGGTGCGCTTGCCGCTTGCGAAATCACGGAATAGCAGGTCATCTCTGCCGGTTCCACTCGTGCTGGGTTCAAACCATAAAGGAGATGTCATGAAATGGATGTTGCGTTTGGCATTGCCCGCCTTTGCGATTGCGCTGGCGGGTGTGATCGGGTTGGCGCAGGACGACGCCACCAAGGAGAAGCCGAAGGCCGACGAAGTAAAGAAGGACGAAGCCAAGCCTGAAGCCAAAGAAGAGGCCGAGCCCGAGAAGGCAACGGTCGGCAAGAAGGCGCCGGACTTCACGCTCAAGAACGCCGATGGCAAAGAAGTGAAGCTCTCGGATTACGCGGGCAAGGTGGTGGTGCTGGAGTGGATCAACCTCGACTGCCCAGCCTGCAAGGCGCACTACGAGAAGGGCGACGACCTGCTCAAGCAGCAGAAGAAACTGCGCGAAGACGGCGGCGAGTGGCTGTTGATCTGCAGCAGCGGCGAAGGCAAGCAGGGCAACTTCGACGCCGAGACACTGAAGAAGCGGCTTGAGAAGGTGAGCCTCAAGGGCGATACCTACCTGCACGACGCCGATGGCACGGTCGGCAAGAAGTACCAGGCCAAGACCACGCCGCACTGCTACGTGATCGACAAGAAGGGCGTGCTGCGCTACGCGGGCGCGATGGACAACATGCCGAAGCAGCGCGACGGCGCTGAGCCGGTGAACTACGTGGCCAAGGCTGTCGAAGCCATCGCCGCGGACAAAGAGATCGCCGAAAAGGAAGTGAAGCCGTACGGGTGAGCGATCCGCTACGCGAAATAGCGCCGGTCGGCGCTACCAAACGGACGGGCGAAAGCCCGTCCGTTTTCATTCAATGCCGTGCTGCGCGGCGAACTTGCGGAACATGCCGAACCCGGCGTGCAGCAGATCGCTGATGCGCGCGCGCATGGCCTCCGCGGGCCTGCGCAGATCCCTGTGCTCGATGGCCAGCACGTTTCTCGCGTGCAATCCCAGCATCGGCACGTCGGCGCAAACCTCGCGCGGAATCTGCAGCATCAGCGCGTGCGCCCGCTTTGCGAGGCTCACGGCGGACGTGTGGCCGGTAACCCGCGCGCGCTGGCATGCGAGCGCCGCGGATTCGAAGCGCTCGACCTCAGTGCCCTCCTCCAGTGTTACCAGATCGACCGTTGCGCGGCGGCCCTTGCGGCGCACGATCAGCTCGCCCTGTGTTACGAGGTCAGCCGCTGCGGGCATCAGGCGCGCGTCCTGTCCGCGCGCGAATTCCAGCACGTGCCGCAACTGCTCGGCATCTTCATGAAACACCAGGTTGCGCAGCACTTCGACGAACACCGGCAACCCGGCGGACACCTCGCGCAGCACCGACTCCGCGCTGAACCCGTTCACGCGCAGCATGATCATCCCTTGCAGCAGCTCAACGTTTGGCGCGGCTTCCGGCAGGCGGCGCGGGTAGATCTCCTCCACGATTGCCACCGCCCGTGACACGTTGCCGAGCTGCAGCTCAAACGCAGCCAGCATCGACTGCACGAGTTGCACCTGCGCGTTGGTCGGCTTGCCGTGGCCTCGAAGGGCGAGTGTCGCCTCGGCGACACCCTTGCCCTCGGCTGCGCGGTTGAGACCGCTCAGGGCGACGCATAGGTTGAAGCACTGGCGCAGCTCGATCTCGGACAGCTCGCCTCCTTCCGCCAGCAGCAGCATCAGGTTGCGGCGTTGCAGCTTCACGGCCTCTCCGCGACGCCCCTGGATGTAGGCGCTTTGGGCACGCAACCGGTCAAAGTCGCGGATCAGGGCGGCGTCGTCGGTGAACCCCAGCAGCCGCTCCAGCGCTTCTTCCAGGTCGGCGCCGCGCACGTGGTCGAAGCGGTTCAGCGAGTCGCGCAGGGCTGCAAGCCACTCGCGGATCACCGGCTCAACCTCGCGCGTCAGGCGCTCGCGCAGGCGGTTGTGGCGCGTGCTGGCGTCGGCCAGGTCGCGCAGCAGCTTCAGGTCGCGGCGCTGCGCGAGGCTGCCGAGCTTCATGTGTGACGCCTCGTTCATCGCGTCCACGATCTCGCGCATGCCGGTCGCGACCGCCACTTCGCGCTCGCCGACATCGGTGGTGTAGGTGCTGCCGCGCCCCAGCAGCAGCCAGGCCGGGCTGACGTGAAGCTGCTCCGCCAGCGCGGCGCAGAACTCGGCGGGGACTTTGCCGCCGTTGACGTAGCGGTGGATGTTGCTGACCGCGGTGGAGGATCGTCGCGCCAGCCCGGAGAGCCCGTGCTCGGCGGCCAGTTGCTCGATCCTCGCGCCGATCGCGTTGTTTCCTGATACGGAAAGCTGTCGGTTCTGTTTGCGCGCCACTTTTCTGGATCCGGCAAGGTTTTCGCGCTCCAGCTTATGCCCGCCGGGCGCCCGTCGCTAGCTTTTTGGTGGAGGAACAACCGTGAAAAAGACACTCATTCTCGTGCTGGCAATGCTGATTGCCGCCTGCTCAAGCGAAGGCGACGGCAACGGCGACGTGGACAACCCGCCGACACCGCCCGCGATCACAACCACGACGCTGGCGGACGCCACAGCCGGCGTCGCCTACAACGCCGCCATCACCGCATCGGGCGGCACCGGCGCGGGGTACACCTGGACCGTCGTTGCCGGCAGCCTGCCAAGCGGGCTTACGCTGGGAGCGACAGGCACACCCGGCACGACCATTACCGGGACGCCCACGGGCAGCGGCGTATCGACGTTCACGGTGCAGGTGACCGACTCGGGCGGAAAGTCCGCGACCGCCGACCTGCAAGTCAACCTGCTTAATGATCCCCTGCCGATTACCACGCTGGCGC
>CAZNBU010000452.1:0-3138 GCA_964571035.1 uncultured Planctomycetaceae bacterium
GCGTGACGCCCCTGGTCGGCGCCGGTGTGGCAGTACTGGCAATCGATGTTGAGGTAGCCCGCGTGCAGGCGGTGGCTGTACGGGATGGGCTGCTCCGGCTGATACCCGGTGTGCAGGTTCGGCAACTGGATGTCCCACACCTCGCGAATACCAAGCAGCACCGGCATCGAGAACCCGATGGTCAAGGCCAGGAAAACTATCGCCAGCTTCGCGTTCATTACTCTCTTTCGCGTCCTACTTGTGCTTGCCTGTCTTGTGCTTGTCCTTGTGGTGCTTCTCTTCCGCTGAAATGCCGTACATCAGCGCCACAGCGCGCCCCGCGCCCACGTCTTCTCCGCCCGGCTTGCCGAACAGCAGGTCAAGGCGCCACAAGCGCGGGCGCGGAATCGCCATCAGCGTCAGCACACGGCTTTGTGTCAGCGTTGCCAGCGCCATCGCGCCGAGAATCACGTGCAGCTTGGCCATGGCCGGCAGGCCGAAAATTGCGGGCTGGGTGGTCATGCCGCTGAAAGTCCACGAGTCAATAAAGTGCTGCCAGACCACCGTGACGGTCCAGATGCTCGCGTGCCGCACTGTCGCCCACGCGTACAGCCCGGCGCCCAGCGCGCCGAGGAGCTGGCCGATGATCGCCAAATCGAGCAGGTTGAACTTCTTGCGGATCGACTTGATCGTGCCGTGCCGCACCATCAGGTTCAGGATGCCGAACATGATGAAGAAGGCAAACGACATCATCAGGATTTCCAGCACGTCACGCGCGACGTCATTGCTGGCGATCGCCTGCGTCATGCGCGATGAAGTCATCAGCAGGAAGTGCAGCCCGAACCAGGACCACAACCCGAACGACAGCGGCACCGTGCGCAGCGCGCGCTCTTCGTCGTCGGTGAAGTGCGGGCCCTTCACCTTTTCCATCCGAAGCCACATCAGGGCCAGCGGGGCACTGCCCAGCAGCGCCAGGACGAACACGTACGGGATGACCAGGACGCCGAAATTCAAAAGCGGATCGGCTAGACGAGCGATGTCGTCCAGGGTGTCCTGTGGCCACCAACGCAAGAATCCGCCTGACGGGTCTTCCATTATCCGGGCCCCTGCTTGTCGTCGTCCGTCTTCTCGTCTGTCTGGTCGTCCGTCTTGCCTTCAGGCTCTGTCGTCTTGCCCTGAGCCTTTGCCGGCTCCGCCTCAGGGGGCGGCCCGCCACTCGGCTCTGCGGGCGCCGGGTGATCGTCGTGGTGCTCTTCCTGGTACGGGCCGTCGACGTACTCGTGCTCTTCCTTGACGAACAGGTTCGCGTACAGCCCCGGCTCCATCAGCAGCACCATAAGCGCCGCCAGCACCAGCGCAAAGATGGGCAAGTAGTTCGACTCTTCTTCCGTACCGACCTGCCGCATCTGGTGCTCGAAGAAAGTCATCACAGCCACCAGCTCACTATCATTGAGATGGCCGACGCCGTCGCGGTAGTAGCGATGCATCAGTGGCGCGTCATCGCCCGACAGGATCTGGAACAACCCCTGGCTGTACATGTCGTCTTCAACTGCGCCCGGCTTGTTGCGGGCCACGACAAAGGTGTGCGCGACGTTGCCGCCGATGTTGGCGCCGCGAAGTTCGTTGTCCGGGCCGACGGTGTGGCAACCGATGCATGACGGCGCGCCGTTCGAGAAGCTGCGCGCGCCGCTGACCATGTCGCGGCCGAGGCGCACCTTCTTCATGTACTCGGTTTCGTTGAAGTCGGCTGAGTAGAACCGCAGGATGTAGTCGATCACGTTAAGGATCTCGCGATCCGTCGTGTTCGGCGGCAACCCGCCCATTGCGGTCATTTGAGGACCCGGCCCCGCAACCCGATCCTGCACCTCCAGGAAGTAAGGGTCCTCAACGCTGTAGATGTCCTTGATGTACTCAAGCAGGCGCTGTTGGACCGCCTTGCCCTGGTACTCAGTCGCTGCAATGCGTTCGTACAGACCAAGGAAGCCCGGGCCCGTCTTCAGTTGCGAATTCAGCGTGTGGCACGTGCCGCACGACTTCTCATATAGCTCCTGTCCGGGGTGTACCTGGCCGGGCGACCACCCGGGTGGCGCGAATTCGCCGGCGTTCTTGACGCCGTCGGGAAGGTCCGCATCCGGCACCGCCATCGCCTGGCCCTGGATGACACCGAACCCCGCAACGCAGCAGAGCACCGTTGCAACACCCAGCAATACCAGCCAATGCATCCGCCGCACTAACGTCTCCCCCGAGTTCCCGGAAGCGCGCTGCAACCTCGTAGTAACGTTCTTGACACGGCGGACGTGTTCCTGACGCAAGCCGCCGCGCGCTACCGTGGTTGTTGTTCCGCTTGGGTTCAAACTCAACCCCGCTCCCGCGGAGGTTGCTGTATATAAAGGAGGTAGTTCCGGATAAACCCCCTGCGCAACGGTTGCCGCAAAAATCGCTGGGCGGGTTGAGGCACGCGGTGAACACGCGTGACTGAATGCAAGAAAGGGGTCAGTTGAAGTTAGGAGTTGAGGTGAACTGCTGACCCAGCCGTTCTTCCAACTTCCCCTTCCAACTTCAACTAACCCGGGCTGTTGTCCACCTTGAGCACGGACAGGAAGGCGCCTTGCGGAACTTCAACTCCGCCGATCATCTTCATGCGCTTCTTGCCCTTCTTCTGCTTCTCCAGCAGCTTCTTCTTGCGCGAGATGTCGCCGCCGTAGCACTTGGCCAGCACGTTCTTGCGCAGAGCGCTGATCTTCTCGCTGGCGATCACCTTGCCGCCGATCGCGGCTTGCAGGTTCACGACGAACAGGTGGCGCGGGATTTCGTCCTTCAGCTTCTTCAGCAGGTTGCGCGCGCGCGTTTCGGCGAACTGGCGATGCACGATCATCGCCAGCGCGTCCACTTCTTCGCTGGCGATCAGCACGCGCACCTTCACGAGGTCGCTGGCTTCGAACCCCGTCGGCTCGTAGTCCAGCGTCGCGTACCCGCGGGTGCCTGACTTCAACTTGTCGAAGAAATCGAAGATCACTTCGGCCAGCGGCATCTTGAACGAAAGCAGCACGCGCTCAGGCCCCAGGTGTTCCTGGTTCTGGTACTGGCCGCGCCGCTCAAGCGCGAGGCTCATCACGTTGCCGATGAACTCGGTCGGCGTGATGATGCTGACGCGCACCA
>CAZNBU010000453.1:0-3126 GCA_964571035.1 uncultured Planctomycetaceae bacterium
GCTGTGAAAGCAAGTCATTCAACCGCACGTTGTAGTGCTCGCACACCAGGTCGATGATGTCATCGGTGGCGATGCGCGCCGGCGTTGGCTTGCTCTTCACCAGGTGGCGCAGCGCCTCGTGGGCAAGCTGCAGGTTAATCGGGCGCTTGCTCATGCTGGAAAGTGCCGCGATCTGCACCACCGCGCCCTCAAGCTCGCGCACGTTGGTCACGATGTTGTCGGCCAGGAAGTGCACCACGTCGTCGGGCACCTCAATGCCACGCAGCTCGGCTTTCTTGCGCACGATGGCCATGCGCGTCTCGGTGCATGGCGGCTCGACCTTGACCGCGAGGCCCCAGTGGAAGCGGCTGATCAGCCGGTCTTCCAGGTTGGGGATGTCGCGCGGCAACGAGTCGCTGGTCAGGCAGATCTGCTTGCCCAGCTGGTACAGGTGGTTGAAGGTGTGGAAGAACTCTTCCTGTGTCTGCTCTTTGCCGGCCAGGAAGTGGATGTCATCGATCAGCAGCGCGTCGGATTCGCGCAGCTCTTTCCGGAACGCTTCCATGTTGCCGCTCTTGAGCGCGGTTACGAAGCGGTTCACGAATTCCTCGCACGAGATCATGCGGATCTTCGGCAGCCGCGGCAGCAGCTTGCGCGCGATCGCGTTCAGCAGGTGCGTCTTGCCCAACCCCACACCGCCATGAATGAACAGCGGGTTGTAGGACTTGCCCGGGTTCTCGGCGACGGCAAGCGCCGCGGCGGCTGCAAGCTGGTTACTGGGGCCGACCACGAAGTGGCCGAAATCCAGCCCGCTCTGCAACTGGTTATGGGTAAGGAACTCCTGCGGCGCCGCCGAGCTGGTGCTGGAAAGCGTCGGCGTTTCGCCGGTGACTTCGACGCTGACGTCGGAAGGCGTGCCGGAAGAAGTGGTCACCACCTCAAGCTTGGGCTGAAACCCGAGCACCTGGTAGCAAGCCTTCGAGACGCAACTGCGCAGGCCTTCAAGGTCGGTCTTCGCGATCTTGTCGGCGGCGACCGAAAGCTTGAGCACGTCTTTACTGGAATCGTAGCTGGTAGGTTTGCTGTTCCTGAGAAGCTCGTGAACCGGAAGACCCCTTGAGCGGGTAAGTGCAAGTTCTTCGATGGCGGGCCACTGACCCAGCACATCACCGTCGGTTGCGGACATCGGCACTCCAACAGAGCTAAGGACCAAAATTCACGACTTCAAAAGCGGCGACAACAAACCACCCCGCACGACGTAACTATCGTGTTTGGCATGGGTTATGCTGGCTATGCTGCTGGCAAATCGATGCAGCCGGTTGAGACTCGTCAGCCGTTGGCTGACGCCACCCCCTAAGTCGCGTTTTCTACTGCTGTGGGAGCCTTTGTTAGCTTCTGGAAAAGAGTGGTCAACGGCAGTTTCTGCACCGACATACGGGATAAGCTGTCAGTATCTGCGAAAGTGTCCGCGAGCCGAAGGGTTAGGCTAGATCAGAAAAATATCGCTGACACCCCGACTTAGCGTTTGTTCTTTAACCTTCCTGAACCGAACGCTTGCTAACCTGCTTGCGGTGCCGGTTTTGTCCCCACCAGGCCACGCAAATCGCCAGCGGCCATGACAGGGCGCCCCCCGCGACGGCAACCCCGTTCGGCATGCGCGGCTCGACCAGAAGCAGCGCCAGACACGCGGTTACGAGCGCAAAGGCCAGCGTGTAAAGAACCAGTCGCGGAAACTTCACACTGACTTCGACGCGGTTTTCTTCAGGACGCTCAAGCAACTTCGCCATCACTTTCATGTCGATGTCGTCATCGATGCGCGCCTCGCCGAACATCGGGATGCGGTGGCGCTTGCCGCACTGCGGGCAGTGGATCAGCAGCCCGCTGAACGCGCTGTTGAACACGTCGGTCCAACCGCACGGGCAATCCACCTTGCACTTGATCTCCGGCGCGTCGCCCATGACCTACTTGTCGGCGGGGCCGTCGGCTTCCAGCAGTTCGCGGGTTTCTTTACAAAGCGCCGCGACAAACGGGCCGAAGCGTGCCTCGTTTTCCTTGTCCGCCTTCATCAGATTGATGTGCGCGTCGCGAATCAACAGCGTGCGCCGGCGCTTGTCCTGCCAACCGTCGCGCAGCCGCTCAAGCCGGCAATCCGGAAAGCTGACCTTGTCCTCTTTCACGTGCAGGATCTTGGGCAGGCCCAGGCTGCTCATCGCCCGCATGGTCGGCGGCGTGGCGTTGACCACGGTGACCGTGACCGGCGTCGGCGGCTCCGACTTGCGCGTGTCGAAGTTCATGAAACCCATCAGCGTGCCCATGAACGTCGAGTCCAGGCCGGTGCAACCGGCCAGGTCAACGATCACGTTGCGCACGCCCTCAGCAATCAGTTTTTCGCAGTATTCACGCAGGGGCCCGGCGTTGTTGAAGTTCCCCAACCCGACCACGCGGACGTAAACCGCTTCTCGGGTGCGTGCTGCTTCCAGGTACCCAGCCATCGTTCCTGACCGCGCGAGCGGCCGAAGTTGCAGGGGGTCAGCTAACACGCAACCCCGGCTGCACTGGTTTCATGGTGGTCAGGGGAATCACGTCGTCGCCGTCCTGAACCGCCAGCAGCATGCCCTGGCTCATCACTCCGCGCAGCTTGCGCGGCTTGAGGTTTGCCACAATGACGATGTCCTTGCCGACCAACTGCTCCGGTTGCCACCACTGGCGGATGCCGGCACAGATGGTGCGCTGCTCGTCGCCGACCTGCACGGTCAGCACCAGCAGTTTGTCGGCGTCGGGGTGCGGCTCGGCGCCCGTCACGCGGGCGGTTTTCAGCTCCACCTTGGCGAAGTCGCCGATCTCGATGTCACCCGACGTAGCAGGCTCGGACATATTTGCCCTTGATTCCTAACGTGCGGCCATTTCAGCCGCTTCCGCCAAAGTACCTTGCCCCGGTGCAGATGCAACGGAAAGACACTTCACGGCATCGTCATAAGCGTGTGAAAACTTTGGACTTGTGAGCGACGCAACGAATTTGCCAACAGACTTGCTATGCTCCCCGCCCCATGGAACAGGAAGTGACCGAAATTCCGGCCTGGCGCCGTATCCTCGGCAAAGGGTGGGTGCAGGGGGCGCTGATCGCGCTCGCCACGCTGGTCGGGCAGC
>CAZNBU010000454.1:0-3117 GCA_964571035.1 uncultured Planctomycetaceae bacterium
AGCATGACGCCGTTGTGCTGCTCCAGGATCGGCACGTACACCCGAAAGCTCTCGTGGATGATCTGCAGGAAGTGGCAGACGCCGAACTCGGCCACGCGGCGCGAGAAACCGGCGAGATCGGTGAACATCACCGCCCACTCTTCGCCGTACAGCTCCCAGATCTGCGCGTCGATCGCTGCCTTGTCCGCGCCCTCGCCCGCGCGCTCGGAAAGCAGCTTGTTCAGCCGCGCCTGCATCGCGGGGTAGGTCACACAGTGGGTTGTGGGCAGCAGTACGTGCGACAGCATGGCGGGCTCCTTCACTTTCAACCGCGCCGAGTTTGCACCACGCTGCGGTCAAACGCATCGGCAAAGTGCTCGGCCCGCACCGGCTCGCCGGCTGCGTCCAGGTAGACACCCACCACGTCAAAGCGCAGCACATCGTGGAACCCCTTGCGGCGCAGCAGGCGCAAAGCCGTCTCGACAACCTGGCGCTGCTTGCGCGGATCGACCGCTTCGTGCGGCTTGAGCATTCCGCCTTCGCGCCGGGCGCGCACCTCGACGACGACCAGGCCCTCGTTGCCCTTGATGCGGCCGACGAGGTCGAGTTCGCCCTCTTCGTCGCTCATGCTCTGCTCGATCAGCCGGAACCCGCATTCCTTTTTGAGGAACGCCAGCGCAAACGCCTCGGCTTTGTCGCCGGTCGCGCGCGTTGCGGACCTGCCCGACTGGGTTTTTGGTTTCAGCAACCACCAGACTTCGCGGACGAGGTCGATCACGAACATGCGGCCAGTATGCCCAGCCGTCCATCACTCAAACAAGAAGGGCCGACCAATCGGTCGGCCCTTTGATCGTTGGATAGCAGACACCCCTACGCCTTTGCTTCCTCGGCGGGTTGGGGCTCGGCGGCGCCTTCCGCTTCGGCCTTCGGCTCTGCCGGGGCGGGCTTGGGCTCTTCGCCGGTGCGGCCCTGGTCGATCTGGCCGAGGTGGTCGGCGTCCACGCGCTCCTTGACGCGGGTGGACTTGCCTACGCGGTCGCGCAGGTAGTACAGCTTGGCGCGGCGCACTTCGCCGGCGCGCTTGACCTCGATCTTGGCGACGTTGGGGCTGTGCAGCGGGAAGATACGCTCCACGCCTTCACCCTCGACGATGCGGCGGACCGTGAAGGTCTCGCGCAGCGCGCCGCCTTTGCGGGCGATGCACACGCCCGTGAAGATCTGGATGCGCTCCTTGTCGCCTTCCTTGATGCGGACGTGCACGTCCAGCGTGTCGCCGACGTGGAAGACCGGGATGTCGGTCTTCTTGATTTCCTTGCGCTCAAGCTCGTATGCGAAACCGCTCATGGCACTGCTCCGTCGGGCGTCTCTTCTGACTCGTTGTCGCGCTTTCGGCGCGCCCCCGGCCTTTCAGCCGGGGCTCTACTTCAGCAGGTCGGGGCGTCTCTTTTCTGTGCGCTCCCTGGCTTGCTGTTGTCTCCACTTCTCTATCGCGCCGTGGTGGCCGCTTTGCAGCACCTCGGGTACTTCCATGCCTTCAAACACCGCCGGGCGGGTGTACTGCGGGTACTCCAGCAGGTTGCCTTGCAGCCCCTGCCCGAAGCTGTCCTGCTGTGCGCTCTGGTCGTCGCCCAGCACTCCCGGCAGCAGCCTGACAATCGCGTCCACCAGCGTCAGCGCGGGCAACTCGCCCCCGGACAGCACGTAGTCGCCTACGCTGATTTCGTCCCAGGGCCACCCGATCCGGATGCGCTCGTCAAACCCCTCGTACCTCCCGCACAGCATCAGGATTCGCGGCTTAGCCGCCAGCTCCTCGGCGACGCGCTGCGTAAACCTGCGCCCCTGCGGCGTCAGCAGCACCATGTGCGGGCTTACCCCCAGGGGCTCAACCGCGCGGATGCACTTGAACACCGGCTCGCACTTCAGCACCATGCCGGCGCCGCCGCCATACGGCCGGTCGTCTACCGACTGGTGCACGCCTTCCGCGTGATCGCGAAAGTTGTGCAGGTGGTACTCCACGGCGCCCTGCTCAGCGGCAATGCGGGGGATGCTTTCCGAAAGCACCGCCCGGCACAGGCCGGGGAACAGGGTAAGGATGTCAAATCGCAGCGTCATCGCCGCGCTCTAGCTTGCGGTGGCTGCCGGGGCAGCCTTTTCCGCCTTCTCTACCTTGGTGTAGGTCTCGCCGTCCGGCGAGCGGGTCTCCACCAATTCCAGGATGCACTGGTTCGCGTTGTCGCCCACGCGGCGGCGCGACAGGCGGATGATGCGGGTGTAGCCCCCGTTGCGCTCAGGCGTTTTGCCGCGCGCGAGGTAGCGGTGGCCGATGTCCTTGACCAGCTTCTGCAACGTCGTGCTCGCGACCTTGCGGGTCTTGGTGACCTTTTCTTTGCCTTCGCCCGCGGTTTCGGTCTGCGTTACCGCGGCTTCCAGCTTGCGGTTGCCGCCCAGCTCAACGACGCGGCGCATCAGGGAGAGCTTCTTGGCCTGCTCTTCCTTGGTGCCTTCGGGGTGCCCCGCCGCCAGCTTGCCGAGGTGAATCACCTTCTCGACCAGCGGCTTGAACTGCTTGGCCTTCTCGACCGTGGTCACGATGCGCTCATGGTCGATGATCGCCTGGACCATGTTGCGGCCCATGGCTTTGCGGTGTGATGGGGTAACCCCCAGTTTGCGTCCACGTTTGCGATGCCGCATGACTCTACTCCAGGGCCGTTGCCGGCCGGTCAAACTACCCTTCGCTGCCTACGCCCGCCATGCTGCCCGCCTCGGCGCCGATGCCGTAGTCGGCAAGGTTCAGCCCGAAGCGCAGCCCCATGTCCTCGATCTTCTTCTTGATTTCCTTGAGCGTCGTCTTGCCCAGGTTGCGAATCTCCAGCAGCTCATCCTCGGCGCGCGCGACAAGGTCGCCGATGGTGTGGATGCGCTCCGCCCGCATGCAGTTGTTGGCGCGCACGTTCAAATCAAGCTCGGTGATCGGACGCATCAGCAACTGGCGCAGGCGGTCCATCTCGTCGCTCTTGCGGCCCGCGTCGCCGACCTTGGCGCCCTCAGCCAGCAACTGGTCCTTGAGTTCGTAGTACTGCACGAACGGGTTCAGGTGCTTGCGCATGATCTTGGCGGCTTCGACCAGGCAGAACTCGG
>CAZNBU010000455.1:0-3113 GCA_964571035.1 uncultured Planctomycetaceae bacterium
TCATGGTCCAGTTCATCGAGCCGATGCGCCACGGCGAGCCCTTCGAGCCGCTTCCTTGGCTCGGCTGGGCGAAGGGCGGCGCTGCCGCCGGTCTTTCCAAGGGTGCTCTTTGGACGTGGCTTGTGTTGGCGCTCCATGCCCGGAGGACCGACCGGGACTATCCTGCCTTGCCGCTGCTCCATAAGACCCTCGGCGTCGGCCGCCTCCGTGCGCGGCGCTTCATCGGCGAGCTGGCCGACAAGGGCCTCATTCGCGCCGAGAAATGCACCGGCAGCCGAAAGCGGCGATACGTCTTCCTGTGGCATCCGGTCTACGAGACGCCGCGCCAAGTGCCGAAAAGAGGCCCCAGCCGTGTTCGGGAGAGCGTCGAGGACCCCATGACCCGGCTACGGCGCAGCATTGGCGCTTAAGAAAATCCGTCAGGTGGGTTCTGAGGGCCGTCGTCGGTCTTCAGCTCGGGGATGAGGGACTTGAGGGCCGTCACGAGCCGGGGCGGGAGGTGGGTTCGTCCGGCAAGCCAGAGCGCGACGACGGCCACGGCCTTGCGCCGTTCAGGGGGTGTCAGGCCGGTTGCGGGGTCGCGTTGCCCGTTGGGATCCGACTTCCAGTAGCTCATCGGTCGAGTTTCATTTCTGGCAACCGATCTGGAGAAAATCTACTTCCCCGCTTCCGAACAACGATCCTTGTCCGGCATGGATGGAGATCGAGTCCTCGATGTTCTGAAGGTCGAGGAACGCGCTGATGGTGAGGTCCTTGAGGGAAATCTCCTTGAGCATCCTGGCGTAAGCGACCGGGCCGCCGTGAAAGCCGTCGAGCATCTCGCAGTCAGAGGAGCCGTAGAGGCGGGGGTCGTGAAAAGAGAAATAACGGAAGTTGTGTTCGCGAGCGCGCTTCTGCAGATAGGCCAGAGCTTCGGGAATGTAGGCATAGTCTGCTTGATGCCCGGCCATGGCATCCACGGCCATCGGAGCCATGGGGGGAACGACGACGATGACGTGCATACCCAACGTCTGAAGGTAGTCGAACAAACGGTCAAGCTTCTCCAGTTTTTCGGGGTCCGGATGCTGCGAATAGGCAAACATCTTGGCGCCGCGGGCGATCTTGTGCAGGGTGTCTCTGAACTTCAGGTCGTAGTGCGGGATGGTGCCAAAGACCAAGGCAGAGTGAATGAAGGCCCCGCTCGCGTCGATACCTTGATGAGTGGTGATGCCCTGGACGCCGACGTTGGGCGAAGACTGGCGGAGGATCTCTCCGATGACGCGCGGGCTGAGCTTCCCCGACATAATCCAGCCGGCCATTTGAAAGAAATCGGACGATCTGACCACTGCGTCTTTCGGCGAGCGCCCGTATTCGAGGTTGTCGTAAACCGGGCTGAACCACCAGAAGTCCACGCCGAGAAGAAGAACTTTGGGAACGTGCAGGGCGAACATGCTGCGGGCCATCTCGGTCACGTCATCGAGGTTGTGCATGTTGCCAAGGTTCACGAAGGAACGGGAGAAGAACTGCTTGCGGAATTGCAGGACGCGGGATGAGCCCAAGGTCGCAATGTCCGGCTTCACGTTTCGATAGATCTCCTGCTTGAACCAGAACAACCTTGCGTCGAGGGCGCTGCTGTAGACGCCGCCGGTTCTCTCGATCTTTTTGCGGATTTCAGGCAGGGACATATACTCGCCGGCACGGACCAAGACAAGCTCGCTGAAAAGAATGAAGGCGGCGCAAAGCAGCGGGGGGATGGCGAGCCCGATGTAGAAACGGATGAGGTCGCGGCGCGAATACATCAGATGGGCGCGTGACCTTGGAAGCCGCGGGGGCGGTCCAGATAGCCATAGCCAAAGTCGTGACGAAGGTTCCGCTCGAGGATTCCTTTCAGCAGCGCGAGATCCTCGTCCGAGAACCGCGTCTCGCCTTGGCCGTCTGGCCGGAGCGCCCGCTCTGCGACAGCGGGATCTTGGTGTTTGGCCATGACTTCCTTCGCGCCAGCGGCGGCCCCTGCTTCGAGATCCGCTGCCGTCAGGTTCAGGCCGAAGTGGCGGCTGAGGCGCGCCAAGGCGGCAACGGGGTCCGCCTGGAAGTCCTCGTATTTCAGGACGAGCGTTTCTGCGGGATAGCGGCCAGCGATTTCGCCCCAACGGTTGAGGAAATGCATGTAGTTCCAGACGTCGGTGATGTATTTGTTGTCCCAGGGGTCGCCCTTGAGGTACTCGCTGAAAGGCACGGCGTAGCGGTCACGCCACTTCTCGTAGTTCGAGATGAGCACGCTGCGAATGTCGCGGACGACGAGCGCGTAAGGCGGCAGCTTCAGGAGGTGGCGCAGCCAGCTCCATTGCATTGCGTAGGGCGGCCTGGAATGAGATGTCGCAAGCCGGGGCAGGTCCGGATAACGGCGCGGGAGCTTGGGATGGCCGATGAAGTCGTTGGAAGAAGCAGAAGCGTTGTCGAAGTAGAGTGGGGGCTCAAGGCCGTGGTGATGGGCCAGGGCATGGCTGAGCATCCACTTTATCCAGTGGGTGCCGGAGTGCTGGCCCGTGACAAGATAGCCTTGAAAATCGCGGTGCTTGAGCATGGCCATGGCGAAGCAGTCGCGATTGAAGCAATGGAGCCGGAAAGCGCGATCGGCCCTCTGGCCGGTTACAGCGGCGGGCGACACGATGCGGTACGTGACCTTGAAGGAAGAGATGTCTGGCGTGGCGCACGTTAAGGTTTTGCCGTCAGCCGAAAGATAGCTTTCAACGTCGTGGCGGCGATAGTCCTGCTGAATTTGTTCGAGCATGGCTATTGCGTCGCTAAGGTTCAGATTGGACGCGACGAGCTGTTTGAGGCCGTTGGAAGTTTCTTTCTGCACAGAGATGTCCGGCATGGGTCTCGTTCCCGCAGGTTCTTAAAAGCGGCAGAGTAGGCCAGGGAGAAGGACTTTTCAAGAGGCTACATGCAAGGCCCAGCGAAGCGGACAGGGCGGTAACTAGCTGTATTTCTTGAGCCTTCCCGAGCGTTTGAGGGAGTGCCACATGCTGCGGACCGTCGATGGCTTGACCTGCATGCGCTCGGCGACCTCGTTCCAGGTCTTACCGCTGAGCCTCAGCTTGACGAGGGTGCGGCGGTAGCGGTCGCCTGTT
>CAZNBU010000456.1:0-3103 GCA_964571035.1 uncultured Planctomycetaceae bacterium
CCGCGCTGGATGTAATACATGCGCCAGCCGGGACCAAAAAATTCGCGCATCTCGAAAACACCGTCGCCAATTGGTGCAACGTCGCCCAACAGTCCGCGCTGCGCCTTTTCGAGCCGGCGCAGCAAACGGAAACGCGTGGGGCGATCCCGTAAGCTGTTGAGCCAGCTGTCAAATTCGGCCGTGTGTTTTACGCAGTACATTCTAGCGGTGTAATCGTTCGAGGACAATCAGGCCGGGAGGCGCAAAATCGGGGTCATGGGTTTCCAGTTTCGCTTTGCGTGAGCAAGTTGCGCCCTTGGTCAGTCAGGCGATAGCGTTGCAGTCGGCTTTGCGGTTTGTCTGGAAGCGCCATCTCAATCAAGCCTTGATCCAGCGGAAAAATTGGGGTCAGAGCCCAATTTCTTTCCAGTTTTTCCCTGCGTGATGTCATAAGGATGTGGTCGGTTCGAGCAGCCATGCGGTGGCGCGGTGTAGTTCGATGGGGGCGGGGAGCGCTGCGACGGGCGGGGTGTGCAGCGCGACCAGCATGGGGCGGGCACGGGGCCAGTCCGGCTGGGCGTCTTGCAGTGCACGCACTTCGCGGGCCAGGGTGTCGGGGTCGGACGCGTCGTGGCACACCTGCACCAACCAGGTTTGTCCGCCGGGCAGGGTGGCGCAGAAGTCCACCTCGAACCCGCTGCGGGTGTGTACGTAGCCCACGGTGGCGCCACGGCGCTGCAGTTCGTGCAGCACAGCTGTTTCCAGTGCGTGGCCGGTGTTGGGTTTGCCCGAGCGGTCGAAGAGGGCCATGAGCCCGGTATCGACCGGATAGACCTTGCGCGGGTTGACTTGCCGGCGGCGCGCCGAATCGGTCGCCATGCCGACGCTGCACAGCAAGAAGGCGTCTTCGAGGTGGGCCAGCATCTGGTGCAGCGTGTCTTTGCCTACAGCGATCCCGCGGGATCTGAGGTCGGCATGGAACTTGTTGATGCTGAACGCGCCGGCGGCATTGCCCAGCAGTTGTTGGACCAGCCAGCGCAACACCTGGGGCTGGCTGACGTTGTGGCGTTCCACGACGTCGCGCAGCAGCACCACATCGACATAACTGCGCAGCAATTCGAGCCGGCTGCGGGTGTCCAGGCCCTGCGCTTCGGGAAAGCCGCCCATGTCGAGGTACTGCAGCAGCGCGTGGTCGAGCTGCGAGTGCTGGGCTTTGGTGAGGCGGCCGGCGGGGGTGGTGGGCTCTTGCCCGGCGTGGCGCAGGGCTTCGCGGAAGCTGAAAGGCGTGACCACGGCTTCGAGGGCGCGGCCGCGCATACTGGTGGCCACTTCGCGCGACAGCAGCTTGGCCGAGGAGCCCGAGATGAAGAGTTCGATGTCTTCGGTGTCGAGCAGTCGCCGAACGAAGCGTTCCCAGCCGTCGATGAGCTGGATTTCGTCGAGGAAGAAGGCGCTGCGCCGGCCGTCCCGCCAACCGGGGTGCAGGTGGTAGTACTCGTCGATCAGCAGATCCAGGTCGGAGGCTTGCAGGCCGGCGAGGCGTTCGTCCTCGAAGCTGAAATAGAGCAGGCCGTCGCGGGGCGTGCCCTGCTGATGCCGGCGGGCCAGTTGCTGCCACATGAAGCTGGTCTTGCCCGCCCGGCGCATGCCGATGACCGCAATGGCCTTGCCCGCGACCTGCGGCAGCCAGATGTCCCGCGGGGTGAGCACGGGCAGCGCCGCCGCTTGGGCGTCGAGGATTTTCTGGCGGATCAGAGGACGAAATTGACCTTCCATAGCGGCTAATATTCTCTGATGTTGTACTTATTGGAAGGACAATTTTGGTTCATGGGGTCAGGTCTTGCGTTTGCTTGTTGGTTAAATTTTTCTCGGCTATTTTTGATCGCGGCTCATGCCCGGCTCACGCGCTTTGCCGAACAGCAGCATGGCCCCTTGCGTGGGTGTCAGGCGGGCTTGTTCGGGGCGCAGGAGCTTGAGAGTCTGCAGCGCTTCGTCATCGAGCCGACGTTCGTGGCCGAGCAGACGCTCGATGGCGGCATGGTCGAGGTCATCCCGCCCGAGTTCGGGCATGGGCTGTTCGTCGAATACCCGGCCGGCGGCCGCGCGGTTGATCTCGGCAATCCAGTCCGGCCCCGCCTGCCGGTTGCTGGCACCCAGGCGCACATAGACGCCATGCTCCACCCCCTGGCTGGTGAGGAAGTGCGGGCGGGCGCCGCTGGGAAAGACTTCCACCACCAGCAGGGTGCGCTCGCCCACGCTGGCCAACTCGACATTGGGCACCAGGCGCGGCGAGATGGCGTCGGCAATCAGGCTGCAGATGCGCGCTTCTTCGTCCAGCGGATCGACCACGCCAAGCACTTGTCGCGAATCGTCCACCCCGATCACCAGGCAGCCTCCGGCTGCGTTGGCAAAGGCCACCAGCGTCTTGAGCACGTTGCGCGGCGACGAAAGGTCGCGCTTGAACTCAAGCGTCTTGCCTTCCGGTTGCTGGAGCAGGTGTTCGATCGGCTGGGTCATTGGCTGTTGCTTTCCGCCTCGATCTGAGCCTGGCGGAGTGAGTCGATTTCGGTGCG
Source organism: uncultured Planctomycetaceae bacterium (assembly GCA_964571035.1). Classification (GTDB taxonomy): domain Bacteria; phylum Planctomycetota; class UBA8742; order UBA2392; family UBA2392; genus JADJRK01. The sequence goes on from CAZNBU010000456.1 coordinate 2,553, forward strand.
CAGGGCTTCGTATTCGACTTCCTTGCGGGCGAGGTAGCTACGGGTGAGCTGGACCCGGTTGGCAAAGCCGGCGGGGGTGAGCAGGTAGATGAGCTTGTTGAGCTTGTGCTCGCCGCGGCTGAAGTTGCCCGCCTTGACCAGGCCTTTTTCGATGAGGCCGTTGAGCAGGTAGTTGGCCTTGCCCATGCTGACCCCCAGCCGCCGCGCCAGCTCGCGCTGGGTGATGTCGGGTTCGAGCTCGAGGATGCGCAGGAGCTTGAAGTGAGCTTCGTCCTTGGGGGTCATGGGCGGGAATGCAGGATGGATTTTTGATCAAAAATGAGCGTGCATTGTAACGGGGTGTGTCGGTTGTGTGTAGTGGAAACTGGCACAGGGGGGACGGCGGCGCCGATGACGGAGATGGTTTGGAAGGGCACGGGGTGAGGGGGGGAGTGGCTAAGCCGCGATTTGGCATGCAGGCCTTGCCGTCGCCGGGCGCCCCAGGCGGGTCGCTTCGGAGAATATGCGTCGGACGCCGCTGGCTGTTCAAGCCCTAGTAAATATCCTTTGCC
>CAZNBU010000457.1:0-3089 GCA_964571035.1 uncultured Planctomycetaceae bacterium
CGTACAAGGACATCGACACGGTCATGGAAGCACAGAAGGACCTGGTCGAAGTCGTCCACACGCTGAAGCAGGTTGTGTGTGTGAAGGGGTAGGGATGAGTAATGAAGCCTTCGAGTTCGCGTTCCTTCCGTGGGCTATGCTTCCCAGTCCGGCAACCGTCGGCGCCTTTGGCTTTCGCCCGATCCAAAACGATAGCAAAGAGTTCTTCGATCTTCCGAAGCTAGTGCAGCAAACCCTGTCGTCTCACGTGTCATTCTCGGGCGGACCTCGCCGCGGGTGGACGCTCGTTGAACGTTGCGGCATGGCGTTTCAGCCGGGCGACAACGGAGCTTGGAGCAACTACTGGCGAACGGACTGCGCGCATGCTTGTGAAGTTTTGGCGCTGGCAACTATCGCGCGGAATGAGCCCTACATGCCAGCATCTCGGTACGTCAACTCAGCGGTGTTTGAACCGATCGTCCAACGTGTGAGCGGAAGCCTCGACCATGTTGGCTATCTGGCACGCCAAAAGTATGGAGCCGTGCGTGTACTTTCGAGCGCGAAGGTTAGCAGGCCGGAACCTTTGCATTGCCATGCGATCCAAGTTCATGAGCCCGACCGAAGATTGATAAGTGCGCTGTCCAGCTTGGTCTTTTCGGGCGTAGCGCCGACAAAGCGCACTAGAGAGATCATGGCTGCATGCAACCTCTTTACAGCGTCCCACACTGACTCACCTAGCGTTGTGGCAGAAGATGAGCTGGTCGGGCAGATCATTGCACTCAACATTCTCCTTGGCCGCGAGAACAAGCAGAAGACGGCGGATCGTCTAGATAGTTTGTTTGCATTGGACACGATAAAGTATGCGCTAACGGCCTCGGCTCGCCGGAGCCAGGTTGCTTTGACCGATCGAGATCCACGGCGTCCGAGTGAAACGCTTCTGTGGAACTGGTACATAGATGCGTACTGCGTTCGAAACGACTGGCATCATGAACGAACGCTGCGCCAATCCCACTACCTGTGGACTGTCGAAGAACATTTGCACTTTTCGGCCCAGATTTTTCCGCTGGCACTAAAGTTCTTGCTGGCGGAAATGGGATTGTATGGACTTACCGAAAGCGACCATGCAATGGCGTACTCGCTGATGCCGTTGCTAGACGTTCGCGATTGGTGGGAGCCCGACTCGGATCGGCCGAACCTGCCTAAATGGACCAAAATCGTTGCCCGTGGGTCCTCTGATATCCTTTGGCGAAAACTAGTTACCGAGAACTTGAACCTCTAGAGTCGCTGTTAAGCCTAAGCGACATTTCCATCGACGGACGAGCGCACGCATTTACGTAGGCATGAACCGTGATGTGCGCCCGGGACGGACACAATTCTGCAACCTTGCTGCAACCGCCTGCGTTTGAGGATTGCAGGACTTTGTCGGGTTGTCCGGCTTCAGGTGAACCGATGTCGTCACGATCCAAAAACCATCAGCGACCAGCCCGTGCATTGCGGGCTTTCGGTATTGATTGCGTGGAGTCCCCGCCCGGGTAGCAGCCTGGTGCTGCATGGCGGGGACTCCTGGACGGGAGTCCCCGCTGTCATTTGTGCGGGTTGGTGTAGCGGCAGCACTCCGCACTGTGAATGCGGCGGGGCGGTTCGAATCCGCGCCCGCACCCAGGCTTGCACGCCGAAGCCCTGGCGAAGGCGAGTGCCGGTGGCTCAACGGGCAGAGCGCCGTGTTGAAAGCTCGGAGGTCGTGGTTCGAGTCCACGCCGGCACACCAGTCTTTGACAACTGTGGCAAGTCCCGAAATAAGCGCGCGTCGTCTAGTGCTTAAGACACCTGCCCGCCACGCAGGAGATCGCCGGTTGAAATCCGGCCGCGCGCTCCAAGGGGCCGGTAGTGTCAATGCCAGCACGCGCCGCCCTCGGGCTCCCAGCCAACCAACGGTTGGCTGGGGACCCGATCGCACCGGCGCAGTCCGGGTTGAAGTCCCGGCCGGTCCACCAATGGCTCGTCGTCTAACGGAAGGATGCAGGCATGCGGAGCCTGCGATGCAGGTTCGACCCCTGCCGAGCCAACCAACCGCTTTACGCGAAGGAGCGAAGGAAGCGAAGGCCGCGAAGAGTCTGCGATTCAGGGAAGATCCTTCGCGTTCTTCGCCCCCTTCGCGCCTTCGCGTCCGGCAGTTCCAGAGGCATAGCTCAACGGCAGAGCAGCCGGTTGATAACCGGCCGATCGTGGTTCGAGTCCGCGTGCCTCTACCACCCGGGCAAAGGGGTCAGGCACCGCAACCGCGCGGAGCCTGACCCCTTTGCCGGAGTTCGATTCTCCGTGGGGTCGCCAGCGCGGTGTAGCCCAGCGGCCAGGGTGCCTGCTTCGGGAGCAGGAGAGCGGAGGTTCGAATCCTCCCACCGCGACCATTTACACGGCTGTTACATCAGCCTCCGCCCCCCTCGCGTACTCTTATCAGGGAGAAACGCGAGGGGAGGCGACATGAACCTGCTGAAGACAACCATTGCGATCGCAGCGGCTTTGATTGCACTGCCGGTGCTGCACGCCAAGGATGAACCTCGGGGGCGCGCGCTTTCGGCGAACGTGATCGTGCCGCAATCACGCGTGTTCTCGGCGGTTGAGCAGCCGGTGCAGGTCACCGGCGTCAGCGTCAACATCCACATCGTGGACCAGGCGGCGACCACCAGCTTCGAGATCAAGCTGCACAACCCCGGCCGCCGGATGGCCGAGGCTGAGATGCTGCTGCCCGTGCCCGCGGGCGCGGTGATCGGCAAGTTCGATTTCGCGGGCATCGGCGCCGAGCCAAGCGCGACACTGCTGCCTGCCGTCGAAGCCTCGCGCATCTACCACGACATCGTGCGCCGCTACAAAGACCCCGCGCTGATGCAGTTCGCCGGGCTGAACCTGGTGCGCACGTCAGTGTTTCCCGTTGAGTCGGGCGGCGACCAGGCGATCCGCTTCACCTACGAGCACGTACTGTCCGCCGTCGGCGACCGCGTGGACTATGAACTTCCGCGCACTGAGGCGCTGAGCTACGAGCTGCCGTGGGAGATCAGCATCGCGCTGCACAGCTCCCGCGCCATCAGCACCGTCTACTCGCCAAGCCACAC
>CAZNBU010000458.1:0-3085 GCA_964571035.1 uncultured Planctomycetaceae bacterium
ACGCCAGCTACGAGTTCCTGTGCAATCTGCGGCAATGGGAGCCGCCGGAATACGTCGAGTGCGCGCCAAGGAAGCGGGAATCCGCTCAGCAACGAACGCCGACGCCACCTGTCACGCGCGACCGCAACGACTTAACGCGAAGGAACGGAGGTTGCGCAGCAACGAACCCGAGCGGCGCACCGCGACGGGAGGGATGCGAAGGACGCGAAGGCCACAAGCAGCCGATGAGCGCCTATTGGTCCAACGCTGAGCGGATGTCAGAGCTCGCAAACCGTGTCAACAAAGCGTACGCCGAGTTGATGCGCCAGGCGCGGGCACACAATGCGACAACATCGCAGGCGTCCGAGTCCACCGCGCCCCGCCCTGAGCCGGTCGAACAGCCCGCGACGGAACCTGAGCAGATTCAACCATCCAGCCCCATCACTGAGGCCGATACGCCACGTCGATTGACGCCGCTGCAACAGGCGGCGCTCCAAGCCATTGGGAACTGGTTATTGGTTATTGGTCATTGTCGTCCGACCCTGAGGTTCTCGAAGGGCGGTTCAAAGCCTGGGAGCGCGGACCTCTGGTCCGCTATGCGGCCGGGCGCGTCCGACGAAGCCTTGGCGAAGTCGGGACGGCCGCGCTCCTACTACGCAGGCCCCGGAGGTGCCTGCCCGCGCGCTGCCGCCTGAGAAGGGCCGGCCATTCCGCCTTCGCCAAGGCTACGGCGGACAGGCGCAGGCCGGCCTGACGTGCAATGCAATCTTTTTCACGCCAGCACGCGCAAGCGTGATGTTCGCCGTGGTTTTGTGGCACGGGCGCCCTCGCCCGTGGCAGTTGCCGTTGAAAATGACATGGGCGTGGGCGCCCATGCCACCTATCGTAGATGCATGGCAATCAAGATCAGGCAGGGCGCGTACCTTCCACACTGGACAGCCGACAATGCCATTTATTTCATCACCTACCGGACAGCCGATTCGCTGCCCCCCGTCGCCATCGAAAAGCTGAAAACAGAGCTGCGCATCCTGGACCGCAAGCTTGAATGGAGTGACCTCACGCCCGAGGAAGAGGCAAGAAAAGGCAAGCTGAAATCGGAGGCATACCAGCGCGTGCTGGACAACAGTTACGGAGCGTGCGTCCTTCGACGGGACGATTGCGCACAAGTCGCCGCCGACTCACTGCTCCATTTCGCAGAGCAACAGTACCGCCTTTGGGCATGGTGCGTGATGCCCAATCATGTGCACACTGTCGTGCAGCCGTTTCAGGGTTTCGACCTACCCGGCGTCCTTCACGGGTGGAAGTCGGTTTCATCAAGGCGAATCAACAACTTGATCGGGGCGAGGGGGACGTTCTGGCAATCGGAATACTACGACCACCTTGTGCGAGATGAGGCTGAGTTCCAGCACTATGTGAAATACACACTGCAAAACCCGGCAGTAGCCGGGTTGAGAGACTGGAAATGGGTAGGACAGTTTCAGGGCAAGTAAGAGGTGGCATGGGCGCCCTCGCCCATGGCCTTTGCCTTTCCAAGAACTGCCACGGGCGGGGGCGCCCGTGCCACATCTTTGGCAGCTACGCAAAGGTGAAGAACCCTTCGTGCTGGTCCACTGTGATGGTGTCACCTTCTTTGAACTGGCCTTCGAGCAGTTTCATGGCTAGGGCGTTCTGGATTTTTTGCTGGATCACTCGCTTTACTGGCCTGGCGCCCAATTGCGGGTCGTAGCCCTGTTTGGCGAGTTCGTTCTTGGCTTCGTCGGTTACTTTCAGTTTCAGGCCGCGGTCTTTTAGCAGGTCTTCGATGTGCTTGAGTTGCAGGTCTACGATCTTGCGGACCTGCTCCTGCGACAGGCGCTTGAACATCACTACGTCGTCGATGCGGTTGAGGAACTCGGGGCGGAAGTGCTTGCGCAGCTCGGCGAGCACCGCTTGTTCGAGCGCTTGATCATCGAAGGCGGTTTCGGGTTTTGGGTTATGGGTTTCGGGTTTTTCCGATTCCCGATTGCCGATTGCCGATTCCCGACCACCCGCCTCTGCAATCACGTGACTGCCGATGTTGCTGGTCATGATGACTACCGTGTTGGTGAAATCGACCGTGCGGCCTTGCGAGTCCGTCAGGCGGCCGTCATCGAGCAGTTGCAGCAGCACGTTGAACACGTCGGGGTGCGCCTTTTCGATCTCGTCGAACAGGATCACCGCGTACGGCCGGCGGCGTACGGCCTCGGTTAGCTGCCCGCCCTCCTCGTACCCGACGTACCCGGGCGGCGCGCCGATCAGCCGTGCTACCGCGTGCTTTTCCATGTACTCCGACATGTCGATGCGTACCAGCGCGTGCTCGTCGTCGAACAGGAACTCGGCCAGCGTGCGCGCCAGCTCGGTTTTGCCGACGCCCGTTGGCCCGAGAAAGATGAAGCTGCCCGTGGGGCGGTTGGGGTCCTGCAACCCGGAGCGCGCGCGGCGCACGGCGTTGGCGACCGCGTTGACGGCTTCGTCCTGGCCGATCACGCGCTTGTGCAGCTGCGTCTCGAGTTGCAGCAGCTTCTGCTTCTCGCCCTCGAGCATCTTGGTTACGGGCACGCCGGTCCAGCGCGAGACGATCTCAGCGATCTCCTCAGCCGTGACTTCTTCGTGCAGCATCTGCTTGCCGGCTTGCATCTGCTTGAGCGTCGCCTCTGCATCGCGTATCGCCTTCTCTTTGGCCGGGATGTCGCCGTAGCGGATGCGGGCTACCTTCTCCAGCTCGCCCATGCGCTCGTAGCGGTCGGCTTCCGCCTTCATGGCTTCGATCTCTTCGCGGCCCTTGCGGACCGTCTCGATCGCGTTCTTTTCGTTCTGCCACTGGGCTTTGGCGGCACTGTGGCGCTCGCCGAGTTGCGCCAGTTCTTTCTCGATGGCTTCGAGGCGCTGCTTGCTGGCGGCGTCCTTTTCCTTCTTCAGGGCTTCGCGCTCGATCTGCAGGCGGCGCATCTCGCGCTCGGTCTGGTCAAGCTCCGCGGGCAGCGAGTCGATCTCAAGCCGGATGCGGCTTGCCGCTTCGTCCATCAGGTCGATGGCTTTGTCGGGCAGGAAGCGGTCGGTGATGTAGCGGTTGCTTAGTGTGGCGGCC
>CAZNBU010000459.1:0-3061 GCA_964571035.1 uncultured Planctomycetaceae bacterium
GGTGCGCGAAACCGCGGGCCGCGTGCTGCGCGCCGTGGGCGAGCAGGACGCGCGCGACCACACCCGAAACTACCAGCTCAACATGGCGCGCCTTTACGACGCCTGGGCTTGCCTTGAAGAGGTGCGCGGCGGGTCGCACAGCCAGCTTGCCGTCGCCGCCGAGCAGCTTGAGCCGGTGCTGGCGGAAGTGTTCGTGTGGCTGAGCAGCAGCAACGTGGACAAGCTTACCGACGGCGAGCAGGACGACCTGTTCCAGACCGCAGCGTACGTGCGCAAGCTAAAACGCCACGTGCTGGGGATTCACGACCTGTCACGCACAAGCGGCAGCAGCAGCCAGGTGCTCACGGCGCAGTTCGAGCAGCGCCTCGAAAACATGCCGTTTCCGCCCGAGTGGGAGCACGTGCTGCACCGCCTGAAGGGCCGAGGCGGCCCGCGCGACGTGGCCGAGCCGCAGGCCGGCGCTCGCTAGCGCATCCTCCGATTCAGCCTGCATCCTCAGGGTTGTGTCGCCCGCTTACGCGGGCTCAACTGCAATCAGGCCGCGTAGCGGCCGTAAGATCGTAGCCCAGGGCAAGGAGCGCCGAAGGCGCGACGCAGCCCTGGGTTGATCAGCCCACGGTTTCAAAGCCCGCGTGAGCGGGCGACAGAGTCGCGCTTTCACGGTGATGATACGGCTCGTCCAAGTTGATCTTGCCATGATCACTTCTTGCGCCGCGCGATCACCTTCTTGTCCTCAAGCAACTCCGTCAGCTTCTCGGCAAACACGGTAGCCGAGTCGTGCCACAGGCTGGAGCCGCGCCACCCAACGTGGTACCCACCGACCTGCGCGTAGTACCTCACCCAGTTCGAGTCATGCTCACGCCTACCGGCCATGGTTGTTTCGTACGGTCGCGCGAGCCTGATCATCGGCTGCAGAACGACATCGCGTGGACCGGTCGAAGCCGTGAACTCATAGTGCGCCATCAGGCTAAGCGGGTGCGGGTCGTTCTCGCGAATGGATTGCAGGATCCGAAACCGCTCGATCGGGATCGGCGAATCGGTGCTCTGGCGGCCCTCGCGCGTCCAGTCATACACTTGCCCTTCTCGCGCAAGCAGCCGCTCAGACGATGACGTACCCTGCCGCTGCCCATGAATGATGCGCAGCATCTCGGCTGCGTGCGCGCCTTTGGGCTCGCTTCGGTTCTGAGCGAGCGGCCGCCAGTACGCGTCGAGCATTTCGAAAGACGGCCACGCCTCCAGCGCCGCGAACGCAACCGGCGATTTCTCCTGGCGGCACAGGTAGTCCGCCACCGGCCCGTAGGCCCCGCCCGCGACAATGCCGAAGCGACTGACGCCGACGTCGGCCAGCATCGCCACCAGTTGCGCCGAGAGTTTCTTGACCTGCGCCAGGCACAGTTCGTTCTTGGCGGCACCGTTTCGGGCCACCTCCTCCAGGTCGGCCTTCCAGGTGCGGTAGTCCACGAGGTAGCAGCGGTAATGCAGATCAAGCTCGATCATCCACGGCATCCACACGTCGGATGTGGTGTCGGGGTCCTGCAGGATCACCAGCGGGATATCCACCAGGCGCGGGGCTTCAACGTCGATCGCGGTGATGTCCCAGCGCGAGTTGTCGAACTCATAGCTGCGCTTGATGCGCATCAGCGCGTTGGGTGTTGCATTGCCGCGGCGCAGCGAGCGCGAGACCTTCTGCCGCTCGCGCACGTCGACGTATCCCGCCTGGCACAACGACGCGAGCGCAAGGTGCATGGTGCGAATGAGCTGGTCGGTGTGCGGGACCTTGTCCCCGACGTCGAGCTTGATGCGCTCGGCGGCTTCCAGCAGCAGGCGCGCGCGGTCGCGGTTTTCTTCGCGCGTTTCAAGATTGTCCAGGCTGCCCCGCACGTGGCCCAATTCAAAGATCAGCGAGCAGGCGAGCGGCGTGTTGCCTTTCTCATCCGCGTACAGCCACGTATGCAGGCCGTAGTCCCACATCTTCTCGCTGACCCAGTGCGGGTTGCGATACATCCCGTGCAGCAACTTCCTGGCCGTGCCGAGCGGGGTGTCTTTGTGGAACAGCACGCCCTGCAGCTCGATCAGCGTGCGACGATCGGACTCGCGCTCGACCCACTCCACGGCTGCAGCGTGGCAGTGAAGGCTTTCGCCCTGCAACACCGCAATGATTGTGGGCACCACCTCGACGAACCCGTTAGGGATGTCTTGCACGGCTTGCAGGCGGTCGACTTCGGTGTAGGTCTCCTTGTCCGTCCAGACCTGCTCAAAGCGGGCGTTCGCGACGGACGGCAGAACCCTGACCCGGGGCGCCTTGTCCGCGGCAGGCGGCCAGTCTTTGATCCAGAGCACCGGCGTGGTCTCGGTGGCTACAGCCGGGTTGTCACGCGCGGGCTCGCTCGTACTTCCGGCTGGCACGTCGCTCCGCGAGCCCGCACTCTCGCCCGCTCCTGACGTGTCGCCTGCCCGGTCAGTGTCACTGCTCGTGCCCTTGGCGGGTGGGCGGCGGGTTGGGCTTCCGGACGCATCCTCGCCCGGAATGCCTTCCACATTGCCGCGCCGGGGTCGCCTTTCGGGCTCGTCGCCGGGTGATTTCTTGCGATCGTCCTTGTTGTCGCGCGGCCAGGGTGTGCGGTCGTACTCGTCCTCGATCTCCGCAAGCTGGCCATCCGGCGGCGCTATCGACATATCGTCCTGCATGAACCACAGCACCAGCGCAGCCACCCCCAGCACTGCGGCTGCCCCAAACGCCAGCGCCTTGATCTTCACCACGCCCGCGCCGGCGGCCGCGCCCGCTGCATACTGCTGCACGCCGGCGACCCAGGTGGCCCGCGCAGCGGTGATCCCGCCGCTGGGCATGGCGACCGGCATCAGCGTCAGGCAGCGGCCCAGCTCGCCCTCGTCGCGTTTCAGCCGCTCGCGCAGCGCGTCCATGCCGCGCCTTACCCGCGCTTTCAGTGTGTTCAGCGGCACGCGCAGGGCGCGGGCGGCTTCGGGTTGGGTCAACCCGCCGATGTGGGTCAGCAGCAGGGCTTCGCGCTGGTCGTCGGGCAGGCGCCGCATGGCGCGCTGG
>CAZNBU010000460.1:0-3059 GCA_964571035.1 uncultured Planctomycetaceae bacterium
GGGTGCGGCTCGCGCGCGGGGCGCCCGAACATGGTGGTCTCCTGCTGGCCGTAGCACAGGCGCAGGTTCCAGTGCACGTTGCCGTTGTCCGGGTCCAGCGCGTAGAGAAAGATGTCCGACTGCGCGTCCACGCGCGTGGCAATCGCGTACAGCACGCCTTCGTACACCACGGCGCTCATGAAGTTGACGGTGGACAGCTCATCGCCTTCGTACTGACCGCCGAGCTTCCATAACAGCCGGCCCGTCGCGCCGTCCACGGCGCACAGCGCGCGGCGAACTTTGGGATAATGGCTGTAAAGGTTGAAGTTGCGGTCGGCGTACATGTTGTGGTACGCGGTCGAAAGCGGGTTTTCGAGCGCGGCGAACACAGTGCCTCGCCAGGTGCTGACGGGCAGGATCATGGACGGATCGGGCTCAATGGTGCGCCAGTTGACCTCGAAGGTGGGGAACGGTTTACACGTCCACATCGGCCCGCGTGCGCCGTTGATCAGGTCGTAGGCGACCAGCGCGTCGCCGATGTTGACGTAGATCATCGACCCGTCAAACAGCGGCAGGTGCGGCGGCACAATCGGCGCGCGGTAGTCCATAAACGCGTTGGTGTGAGGCGTTGCCGACAACTGCGGCAGCGGGCGCGTCCATGCCACCTTGTCGTAAGTGCTGGGCCGCTCGTGCAGGCCGGTGTTCGCGTAGTTGCCGCCGATCCACTGCACGCCCAGCCGGTCAATCGTCTCGGTTGTGCCGTCGCGTGCTTCGGAAAGCCGCTGCTTCAGCAGGGCACCCAACGCGCCGGAGGAGTCACCGTGTCGAACCGTCGCTTCGCTCAGTGTCGCGGACTGGTCGATCAGCCGTTGCAGGTTTGCACGCTCGCCGCGTTCGCGGTAGCAGTGGCTTAGCCACGCGTACAGGTTGGCGCGCTCCGAATCGGTGAAAGCAGTGGTATTCTCCAGCGAGCGCTCCAGCATGCGCGCGGCCTGCGACAGCTTGCCGTCTTCCCACAACATAGTGGCGAGCGTGACGGCTGCGCGCGCGCCGGCGCGGGTGAGGCCGAAGCGGCGATTGAGGTCAGCAAGCCGGGTGTGATCGCGCGTCTGCAGCGCGTCGGCCATCAGCAGTTGCACGCGCGGGCCGTACAGCTCTTCATACAGTTGCAGTGCGTCGCCGCCGAGCGAGCGAATCTGATCCTCGATGGCACTGAAGGCGCCCTGCCAGCGTATCGGCAACCCTGGGGTCTTGGAGTCCTGCGGCGCGCGTTCGACAATCACCACGCCCGAAGTGTTGCGTTCGCGGTTCAACTCGTTCTGGCAGCGTTCAAGGATGGAAGTCAGCAGGAATTTGCGCTCGTCGGCATCCTTGGCGTCGCGCAGCGTCTGCTTCAGGCGCGCAATCCGCGACAGCGCGTCCTCAAGGTCAGCCTGGGTGGTGATCTTAAAGGCGTTGGGGTCTGTATCCGGGATCACGACCTGCGGGCGGAACTGGGCGGACGACCCGGCAAACAGGAGCGCGAGCAAGGCGGTGCAGATCAGGGTGCGGCGCATCAGGACTCCGGACAGTGACTCGGCGGACTCACCGCTAATACGCACAAGGCGCGGTCAGTTCGCCGGATTTCCCTGCCCAGTGTAGGTGCGCGCGGCGTGCCGGGCCACCGCAATGCCGGTCAACACAGCCGCAAACGCGCCAGCGGTGTTGGCGACAATGTCCCAAGGGTCAAACTCGCGCCCGTAGGCGGCGCCGGGGCCGGCTTGCACCAGTTCGACGGAAATGCCGATCAGCAGGCTGACGGCCAGCGCGATCCCAGCCGCGACCATGATGCGTGTGGCCGTGTTGCGCGGTCGCGCAAGCAGCAGTACGCCGAGCATGGTAACGCCCGCAAGCAATGCATGCGCCGTGAAATGCAACAGCTTGTCGGCGTGGGGGATGTCGACGGCTGGAAGCTCACGTGCGGCGGGCGAGCCGGCGCCCTCAAGGATCAATGCAATGGTGATGGCAAGCGAGCACGCCAGCAGAAGCAGCGCAGCGCGCGGCCTGCCGGTTGCCAATGCGTGTTCCCAGTTGCGCATGGGGACACTCTACCGGGAAAAGCAGCCGCGCGCTGAGACCGCAGAGCGCGCAGAGAAAGGCAACGGCTATCACAGCCTCAACACAGTGTGAGCAGCGCTGGCGGCGGTCGAGCCCGGTTCACTCGCCTTTCCTGCCGATGAACTGCCGCAACGCGAAGGAGCGAAGTGAGCGAAGGACGCGAAGAAAGGCTTCGTTTCGGCCGTTCCTAGCGCTCTTCGCTCATTTCGCCCCTTCGCGTAGTGCAGCTATGAAGGCGCTCGAACTGGTACCAACTCTGTAGAGCTGGAATGAGATGACATGCGACTGCCCCTGCTCCCGACTCACGCCTCCAAGCTCCAGGCTTTCACACGCCGCCGCAGGATCACTTTCAAAGAAGTTCGAAGCGGTCCTTACTGCATTGCAGCCGCGATTGCTTCGACGATTTCGTCCTGCGTTTCCTTTGAGTAGACGCACCCGTTCATGAGTATGGCAAACGCGATGCGGCGCTCGCCCTTGATCAGGTAGCCGGACAGTGCCCGCACGCCGCGGATGTAGCCCGTCTTTGCATGCACGGTGCCGCGCAGCTCCTTCAGGCGCTTTTCCAGCGTGCCGCTTTCGCCGGCTGTTGCCAGGCTGTTGCGGTAGGCTTCGAAGTGCGGGCTGCCCGCCATATCCACCAACACGCGGGTCAGCAGCTCCGCGGTGACCGCGTTGTCGCGGGCGAGGCCACTGCCGTCAATCACGCTTACGCCCTCCTGCCACCAACCCTGCTCGCGCAGCAGGGCTTCCATTGCCGCACGGGCTGTCTTGAAGGTGCCCTTGCCCGTGTAGCGCGCGCCGAGCATGCGAAACAGCATCTCGGCGTGCAGGTTCTGGCTGTTGGTGTTGATCGGCCCGAGTGCCGTCAGCAGCGACGACTTGTGCTCAACCAGCGTGCGACACTTTGCGGCGTCCTGCGCGTTGAGAAAGCAGGGCGCGGTTTCGCCCGTGACCTTGATGCCCTCGAGTTCCAGCGTTTCGCG
>CAZNBU010000461.1:0-3055 GCA_964571035.1 uncultured Planctomycetaceae bacterium
CGCGTTGAGATCGCACCTAAGGCCCGGGCGGCTGTGCGACAGGGGCGCGCGTTTGTCGCGAGCCTGCTGAAAAGCAACCGGCCCGTGTACGGCGTCAACACCGGGTTCGGTCGCCTTGCCTCCGAGCGCATCCCGGACCAGCAACTCGATCAGTTGCAGGTCAACCTGATTCGCAGCCATGCCTGCGGCGTCGGCGAGCCGCTGCCGCAATCCACCGTGCGCGTCGCGATGCTGCTGCGCGTGAACAGCCTCGTCAGCGGCAACAGCGGCGTGCGCGAAGAGGTGGTGGACGCCATCGTCAAGATGCTCAACTCGCCTGTGGTGCCATGGGTGCCTTCCAAGGGCTCTGTGGGTGCATCCGGCGACCTTGCGCCGCTTGCGCACATCGCATTGACGCTGCTCGGTGAAGGCAAGGCGTACTGCAACGGCAAGCTGATGAAGGCCTCGGCGGCTTTGCGCAAAGCTGGATTGAAGCCCATCTCGCTCAAGGCCAAAGAAGGACTCGCGCTGATCAACGGCACCCAGATCATTGCCGCGATCGGGCTGAGCACACTTTGCGGCATGCAGCGCTGGATCAAGGTGTGCGACGCGGCGGCTGCTCTGACGCTGGAAGCCATGCGCGGCAGCGACTCGCCGTTCGACGCGCGCGTGGCGGCAATTCGCCCGCACCCGGGCCACGCGCTGGTTGCGCGCAACATGCTCAAGATGCTCAAGGGCAGCGAGATACGCGAAAGCCACCGCGACAACGACCCCCGCGTGCAGGACGCGTACTCGCTGCGCTGCGTGCCGCAGGTGCACGGTGCGGCGCGCGACGGGTTCGCGTTCGTGACCCAGGTGTTTGAGCGCGAGCTGAACGCGGTCACCGACAACCCACTGCTGTTTCCAGCCGATGGCGACGTGATCAGCGCCGGAAACTTTCACGGGCAGCCGCTCAGCCAGGCGCTGGATTTCCTGGCGATCCTGATGTCGGAGCTCGGCTCGATCAGCGAGCGCCGCACCGAGCAGATGGTGAACCCGGACCTGTCAAACCTGCCGCCGTTTCTCGTGCAGGGCAGTGGGCTGAACAGCGGCCTGATGATCGCGCAGGTGGTGGCGGCTGCGCTGGCCAGTGAGAACAAGGTGTTCTCGCACCCCGCCAGCGTGGACAGCATCCCCACGAGCGCGAACAAGGAAGACCACGTCAGCATGGGAGTGACGGCTGCGCTGAAAGCGGCCACCGTGTTCGAGAACCTCAAACACATCCTGTGCATTGAGTTGCTGGCGGCGCGGCTCGCGCTCGACTACCACAACCCGCTCAAGGGCGGGCGCGGCGTTTAGGCAGTGGCTGACGCATTGCGCAAGATCGTAAAGCCGCTCAAGCGCGACCGCGTGCTGCATGACGATTTCACGCGCATCCGGGAACTGGTCGACGGCGGCGGCATCGACGCGACGCTGGCAATGCTTGAGTAGCGCGTCGCAGCATGGCCATCCCGGCCACGGCGGTTCCAACTGCCTCTGGCCGATGGAAGACGGGCTGGAAGCCCGTCGAAACGACATCGGCAAGATGCCGATGCTACCCCACCTGCATCAGGTTGATGCTGTAACTGCGCCGCAGCGGCGGATACATCGCCCCCACAAGCGGGCCGAGGTAGCGCATGTAGGCGGGCAGGCGCCGCGGGTGCGCGTACAGCATGTCGAAGAAGCGGCGCGATTCGACCATGCAATACCGCGCGTCCCACGCCTCAATCTGCGCGGGGTCGGCAACAGCCCACGTGAATTGCGCGTCGAAGTGGCGCATCGCGTCGTGCCTGCGCTGGTGGCGGATGACCAGCGGCGTCATCGTGTCGAAGGCAACCAGCGCGCCCGGCAATCTAGCCGCAACCCGGGCCAGTAGCGACCGCACAGCCGCTTCGTCGAGGTAGACGAGCACGCCTTCTGACGCAATGCACACGGGTTGGTTGCGCTCAGCTGCCTGATCGATCCACCCATCATTCTCAGCCGAGTCGGCCAGCATCACGCGCCGCGGTGTGGCGTCAAAGAACTCGCGGCGCAGGGCCATCACGTCCGGCAGATCGACTTCGATCCAGTGCGCTTGCCCGTTGTCCACGCGCTCAAACCGGGTGTTGAGGCCGACGCCAAGCTCGATCACCGTCCCCCGCGGATTCCGGCGCAGAAACTGGCGGACCCAATGGTCCACCAGCGCGCCGCGCACGCAGCATCCCAACTGGCTGGCACGCGCGCTGTCGAGCGGTGTGAAGTCGTAGTCAAGGCGGGCCAGAATGTCGGCTGCGCAGGGGTCGCGCAGCACCGGGTGGGGCTCAGACGCTTCACGCGCCCGCGCCCAAAGCGGCACAAGCAACGTTTCCTGGAGCGTCCCCAATTCGACAGGCAGCTTCGTCGGCATCCAAACCCCGGCGTCCAAGGTAGCATGTTAGGGAACTGATTCACCACGCCCACCCGTAGATTCGGACCAAGTGCAGTGCGGCTGACAACGTACCGCGTGGCGCGTACAATGGGTGTATGACCAAGGCGGAACTCAAGCGGCTCTGGAAGGGATACTACGCGGGATTGCGGCGCGCCGATGAGCGTGTCATCGAAGAGCGACGCAATAGCAGCGCAGACGAGCGAATGACGCAGGCCGACCTCTGGTTCAACATCAGCGGCGCCATTGACGGAAAGTCGCATGGCAAGCAGGAAGAAAAGGTCCGGCAAATCTGGGTCCGGCTCCACAGGGCGTTCGCGGGGCGACAAACTTCCGACGGAACTTCGCGCCACCGTACTTGATGCCGCGCGCTGGATGCGCGAAAGCAACTTGCCCGGGGCATTTGTCGGCGCGATCGGCGTAATCTTGCAGGGATACGTTCGAACGACCAACGACGTGGACCTGATGGTCTATGTTCCTGTTGAACCGGCTTCGGCGATTCACGAGTCACTTGGAAAATCGGGCTTCTCGCCACGGATTCCCGATGCAGTGGACTTTGCCGAGCGGAATCACGTTCTCCTGATGCGCCACGACAGGACCAGGATTGGAGTCGATGTCGCGCTGGGCCGCCTGCCGCTGGAGCAGGAGATCGCC
>CAZNBU010000462.1:0-3045 GCA_964571035.1 uncultured Planctomycetaceae bacterium
GGCCGCGCGATTGTGGAAGCGCAGATCGAATGACAAACATTGCCATCGTTTTCGCGTCATCCAGCGGCAACACGTTCGAGACCGCGCGCCTGGTGTCGGCTGCCATGATGGAGCATGGCGCGAGTGTGGCGATGTACAACGCGAGCACGTTCAAAGCCGACGTGCTGCTGGAAGCCGACGGTATCCTGCTCGGCGAGCCGACCTGGGGCGACGGCGACCACCACGCCGACTTTCGGCCGTTTGACGACAGCATGGCTGAGTTGCTGGCGCCCGGGCGCAAGTTGCAAGGCAAAGGCGCCGCGGTGTTCACCGGGTGCGACCGCGCCTACCGCAACTTCGGGCGCGCCGTCGAGCGCATGGAAGAGCGGTTGATCGAGTGCGGCGCGAACATCCTCCAACGCGGCCTCAAGATCGAGTTGCGCCACAAACCCATCAGCCGCGCGTTCACCCAGCAGTGGGGGCGCGACTTCCTGAAGCGCCTGTGCGGCGAGCTGCCGGCAGAGCCGCACATTCCGCGCATGACGCAGAAGGACGTGGACAAGATCATGGGTGTCAGCGAGCAGGAACGCTGGAACCGCGACCACGGCGGGTTGGCGTAGCTACTTGTTGTCGCGCTCGCGTACTACGCCGCGCTGTGACTCGCGGAAGAATTTGATCCAGTGTTTCACCTGCGCGCTTGCCGCAAACTCGGTTTCGAGTTGAGTCAGCGCGTCTTCGTACGGCACGTTGCTGCGGAACAGCACCTTGTACGCTTTGCGCAGCAGCTTGATCTGCTCTTCGGACACGCCGTTGCGTTCCAACCCGATCAGGTTCAGCCCGAACACCGCGCACCCGTACCCGCCAACCCGAACATAGGGCGGGATGTCGAGGCTGGTGACGCTGCCGCCGCTCACCATTGCCAGCGTGCCGACGCGCGCGAACTGGTGGATCGCGACCAGGCCCCCGAACACAACGCGATCTTCCACTGTCACGTGCCCCGCAAGTTGCACCGCGTTCGCCGCGATGATGTTGTTGCCGATCACGCAGTCGTGGCCCACGTGGCAATACGCCATCAGGAAGTTCTTGTTGCCGATGGTCGTCGTCTGGTGCGGCGTCTTGGTAGTGCCGCGCGTGAGCTGCACGTAGTCGCCGAAAAAGTTGTCGTCGCCAATGACCAGCTTCGTCGGGTCACCCTTGTACCCAATGTCCTGCGGCGGCGCGCCGAAGCTGCAGTGGTTGCCGATGCGGTTGCCGTTGCCGATGCGCGTCGGCCCCTCGATCACGGTGTGCGGGCCGATGCGGTTGCCGTTGCCGATTTCAACGCCCGCGCCGATCACGCAGTACGGGCTGACTTCGGTGTCGGCGCCGATGGTGGCTTTGGGATCAACGATCGCGGTTGGGTGGATAGCCATGGTCGGAGTAGGACTTTCGCGCGGGCGGCCCTGAAATGCAAGAGTTGCGGATAAACCGCAACTCCCGGCGTGCCTCTGAGTGATCCGCTAGCGGCGCTGCAGGATGCTGAGGATCGCCGTAAGCTGCGTCTTCTGCATCTCAAGCTGCTCTTTGATGGCGTTCAGGTCTTCCGGGCTGCCGCCGCCACCCTTGCTGCCGCCGCCTGCGACCAGGCCCTCGCCGACTTCGCGGCCCAGGTTGATCAGGTCGCCGTACCAGCGCGATTCCGGCAGGCTGGTGACCAGCTTCTCGGCCAGCTCCCGGGTTGCCTTGCTTACGGCGCTCAGGTGCTTCAGCGCCTGGTCCATCTGCTCGGCTGCATCGCCGCCAAGGTCAACCTTGAGGCCGTCCTTGCGCGTCTTGGCAACTTCCTCGCGCAGGTTCTTCATCTCGTCGCGGATGCGGCCGAGCATGTCGGTGACCGGGCCAAGGTCCATGTTGACGGTGACTTTGGCTGGTCCGCCGCCACCGCCGCCGGTTGAGGCCGAAGGCGGCGCGCTGTACGCCGGCTCTGATGGCGCTTCGTCCAGGGCGACAACTTCCGCCGTGGGCGGCGGGTTCTTCTTGATGTTGCTGGTGTCTTTGCCGGTCAGGGCAGACCGGTCCTCATGCAGCTTGGCGTTGCTGCCCTTCAGGCGTTTGGACAGGCTTGCAAGCTTGGCCAAATCCGACATTGCGTGTTCCTTCCGTGGCTCAAGCGCTGGGTGCGGTCAGCGGGGCCAAGCAGCGCGCCCGGCATTTTGCCGGGCGCGTGTTCGCGAACCGCGCCCGGATTCTATTCCTCGTGCATCAACGCCGCAAGCAGACAGCCCTTTGCAGTAGCATTGAGCTGGTCTTCCGCGCGGCGGATATCGCTGACCTTGATCGGGAACTTGCTGGCCATCTTGCTGAACTCGTCCTTGAACACCTCGACGAATCCGCCGACCTTGCTGGTACCGCCCGAAACCGCGATGGGAACCGGCTTGGGGAAGTTCGGGATGTCCTTGGTGACCTGGAACTTCTTGATGATGGTTTCCAGCGAGTACTTGATCAGGTGGCGGTAGTAGATGACGATCGCCTCTTCTTCGGGCGTCTTCGGCGCGTTGATGTCCACGCCGCGCTCCTTCACCGCGGTGATCTTGCTGGCGGCGCAACCCATGACCTGCGCGGCCTGCTGGTCAATCCAGTCGCCGCCCTTGCTGGTCGAGAACGCCACCACGTCGATCGAGCGGAACGCCACGCAGATGTTCACCATGCCGCCACCGCACGAAATGCCGATGCCGGTGAACTCGTCGTCGCTGAGCTCACTGAACACGATCGCCTTGCCTTCGTTGAAGGGCTGGCCGCGGTATCCAAGGCGCTCAAGCAGGCCGTTCACGATGTTCGTGTGGTAGACGATGTTCATGGTGCTGTCGACCGGGTCAGCCGGCACCGAGTAGTACACCACTTCGCCTTCACCGCGCGGCGGGCCGAGGATCTTCTTGAACAACTCGACTTCCATGGGCATGGCGTCGACGTCGGTCGGGCTGATCAGGCCGTTCTTCATTGGACGGCGCATTTCCCGGTTGAAGATGTTGGCAAGCTCAAACGCGTCTTCGCCGATGATGAACAGCTTGTTCTCGCGCTTGATGTAGG
>CAZNBU010000463.1:0-3045 GCA_964571035.1 uncultured Planctomycetaceae bacterium
CCGCGATCGCCAGGGACTCGATCGGCGTCGGCCCGAACGTGGCCAGAAAGATGTTCTTCACGTACAGCGTGTCCACCATTGCCGTTACGAACAGCGGCTCAAGGATGTTCCATGTAAGCTGCGCCCACCAACCGAACTTGTAGAACTCGTTCTCGCCGCCCTTGCTGTCGGGATCGGTGTACTCCGTTTCTCGGAACGCGAACTCGCCCTCAAGCGTAAACGGCCCCGCGCGAATGCGGGCATCGGCGCTGACGACCTGGTAACTTCGTCGGCTATTGGGGTCGTAGTTGCCCCATAGGTACGAAAAGTTCAGGCTGACGAACGGCAGATCGAGGCCGAGGCGCCCGCCCAGGCTCGGCTCGCCGTTCGTGTCTCGAAATTGCCGCGAGCGCACGAAGTCGACGTCGTTGCCCGTGCCCTTCAGGCCAGCCAGCACGAACCATTCGGTCTGGATGCCGATCACCGGCGTGTTGAAGCTGAACTGCAGGCTCGCGCCGTTGTCGACGTAGGGCGCGGGCAGCACGCCGTGGTTGAACTCGGTCTGGCGCGGCATGTTGCCCATGATGCGCGTCAGTGGTTTCGTGATCGTGCGGCGCACGCCGAAGTCGTGGCGCGAGTTGTAGCTGCCGGCGTTGACCGCCATGCGGCCGGCCTTCACCTGCATCCACGGCCACGGGTTCCACTGAAAGCTGGCTTCTTCCAGTTCGAGCTCGTGGCACCCCCAGCAGATGCGCATGTTGGCTGACACGCCGACCTTAGGCGCCGAGACGCGCGCGTGCAGGGCGAACTCGCCGACGAACCCTTCGTCGGGCATGGTGTCGTTGAACTTGGGATCGGTCAGCAGCGAGCCGTGGCTGATGCCCAGCGTGGCGCCGATGCGCCAGCGGAACATCGGCTCTTTTTCTTCCTTTGTTTCAGCCTTTGCTTCTGTGCTGGCGGGGGGGTCTTCCGCCCCTTCGCCCGCGGGATTCGGCTGGCACCACAGAGGCGCAGCACAACAGATCAACAGCAGCAGCCACGTTCTCATGTGCCCCCTCAGTTGTTCAGCGCCCCGGCGTCGATCCAGTCGCGAACCATGATTCTCTGTGCAACCGGCAATTGCGGCAGTTGGTACGGCATCGACGGCTGAATGATTCCCTCAAGTCGCTGGTAGAGGATACTGCCCGAGCCATTGTTGGGAATGACGACTGCCCCGCTGCCCTGCGTCGCGCCAGCCATCAGTCCCTGGTAGGTCGTCAGGCTCAACCCGCGCTCAGGCGGGTGGCAACCGATGCAGTTGGCGTTGAAGAGCGGTTGAATGTTGTTCGCGTAAGAGATGAAGACGGTCGCGGTGGTGTTGCCACTGATCGCGGAGCCCGTGTCAGTCGCCGTCACCTGCGATGTGCCCGCCGCCAGCCCCGTGCCCAGGCCACCCGTGCTGATGCCCAGCACACCCGGCGTGCCGGAGCCCCAGGTCACTGAACCCGTGATGTTGATGACCGCCGCATTGCTGTAGGTGCCCATCGCGGTGAACTGCTGTGTCTGCGTCACGTACAGGTTGGGGCTGGCGGGTGTCACGGCGATCGACACCAGCTCAGCGACGGTCACGTTTGTTGTCTGGATGACGTTGGTGCCGGGATCGGTCGCGGTGACCGTCACTTGGCCGCCGTCCAGCGCGGTGGCGAGCCCCGTCGCGTTAATGTCGAGCACCAGGTTGTTGCTGCTCATCCAGTTCACGGTTGCGGTGACGTTCTGCATGCTGGCGTCGCTAAACGTGCCGGTGGCGGTGAACTGCTGGGTATCGCTGACAAACAGCGTGGGGTTGGCGGGCGTGATCGCGATCGACACCAGCACCGGCACCATGACGGTGACAGTGGTGTCGCCGAAGATCATCGAGGTCGGATCGGTCGCTGTGACCACCGAAGTGCCCATCATCAACCCGGTGCCAAGCCCGCCCGCCGTCAGATCCAGCACGGTGGGGGTGCCCGAGTCCCAGTCGACTGAGCCTGTCAGGTTTGCCGTGGACGTGTCGCTGAACGTGCCTGTGGCTGTGAACTGCTGCGTGTCGTTCACGAAGATGCTCGGATTGGCGGGCGTTACCGCGATCGACACCAGCGTGGCGCCGGTGACACTAAGCGTGGTACTGCCCATGGTGCCGTCCTGCTCGGCGCTGATGGTTGTGGGCCCGGGCGTGGTGCCGGCGGTCGCGAACCCGGTCGCCGAGATCGTGGCGACGCTGGTGTCGCTGCTGTTCCAGATTGCGGTAGAGGTGATGTCGGCATTGGTGCCGTCGCTGAACGTGCCCAGCGCCGAGTACTGCACGGTCATGGCTTGCGCCAGCGTCTGGTTTTTCGGGTTCACGTCGATGCTCATCACGAACAGGAATGTGTCGGGCCGGTTTGCCAGCCGTGTCGTAAGCGCCGTGAAATCGCCCGCCGTAAGCCCGGAGTTGTTGGCCGCCGAGCCCAAAAACGTGTTGATTGCCGCCGCCAGACCAGCCTGCATGGCGTCGGCAGGTAGGCTGCCGCCACCCTGGATCTGCACGGCGCCGGTGGGGCGCTGCCCATCCAGCACGCGGTCAGCGGCGTCGATGGTGATCGCCTCGGCGAGCGCGTCGGCGGACACGCCAAGGTCGAACGCCTGCTGCGAGATGCCGGCGAGAATCGCGCCGTATTCGGCGGCTGCATCCACCACCGCGACCGGGCCTCCGGCAAGGTCGGCGGGCGTGGTCGTCAGAATGTTGGTGATGCCGAACCAGTTTTCGAGCTGCATGGTCGTGGTGGCCAGCGCCGTGTTGAAGGGATCGAACGGCGGCCCCTCGACCCTTGCGAATACCAGCTGCGAAAAGATGCCCGTCAGCGGCGTTACGTTCGCGGTCGCCCCGGTGCCGACGGCCGGCACCATGCCGAACATCGGCTGGGTCTGGGCCTGCACGCCGGTCACTTCGTCCATGTAGGTGCCGCCATCGACGCGCAGCAGCAGCGGCCCGGTATGCGAGCCGACATCCAGCGTAAAGCTGCCGTCGCTCTGGATCTGGGCGGTGCCCAGCGTTGCACCGTTGGTGGT
>CAZNBU010000464.1:0-1401 GCA_964571035.1 uncultured Planctomycetaceae bacterium
CCGGTGCGGCTGCGGGAGCAGGTTCCGCGCCGGGTTTGGGGGCAGCCGCCGCGGCGGGCGCCGCTTCTTTCTCGGGCAGCTCGACCGCCAGCGGAGAATCGGTGATGGGGTGTCCCGGCTGATCGCTGGCCAGTGTTTCCAGAAACTCGGCTTCTTCGGGCGCCCTGCCGTCGGCCTGCGCGGGGGCAGCTTCGAAGTCGTCGGCTTGCTCGACTTCGCGATCTTCCTTGGTGGTCAGGATCGCGTCTTCCGGAAGCGGCTCTTTGACGCGCAGCGTCTTGCTGAACAGCTTCTTGAGGTCGGGCGAGTTCTCATACGAGTAGTTGACGTCGCTGATGTGCAGGAACCCGTTGCGCTCCAGCCCGATGTCAACGAACGCGGCTTGTATGCCCGGCTCAATGTTGCTGATGACGCCCTTGTAGATGTTGCCGACGTGCTTGAGCTGGCTTGGCCGGTCCACGAAGTACTCGTAGAGCTTGCCGTCTTCCAGCACCGCAATGCGGCATTCGTCGCCTTCAGCGACGTTCATGTAGATCTTACGTGCCATGGAACTCCAGGTGTGTGTGGTGCGGGAGGGCGTTGAAACGAGACTCGAGATTCGAAATTCGAGACTCGGGGAACGGCAGTTCCCGAACCTCGGACTTCGAACCTCGAACCTCGACTTCCACGCCTCACGCCTTGATGTCCGCGTTGGCAAGAATCGTGCGGGTCTTGGTGACCAGCAGCCGGGTGGGATCCAGCCCGAGAATCTGCAGCAGGTCCGATGGCTTCATGCCGCCATCCTGTCCTGCCTTCAGGCGCATGCTCAGCCGCCTGTTTTCGATGCCGGCACTCAGGGTGAATGCGCGGGCGTCGAACTTGCGCGCGGGCTTTTTGTCGCCGCGCGCGCGCGTGAAGGGGTGCGTGGATTGCTCCAGATAGTCCTTCAAGCGCGCCTGCAGATCCTGCGGATCACACTCGGTGGGCAGATCGACCTCGTACTCGACCGCGATCACCTGCGGTCTTCCCGTCGCCAGCGCCGCCTGCGTCAGCGTCAGCCCCTTGGGCATCTGCTGCGCGAGCTGCTGCATTGCGCTTTCCGGCGACGGCGGGTCGTTGTCGTGCTGCAGGTCGATATCGACGATTTCATCGAGGCTTTCGACCCCCAGCGGCAACGCAAGTGCGAACGAGAGCCTGGGGTGTGGGTTGAAACCCTGCGTGAATGCGACTTTCAGCCCCGACCGTCGCAGCGCCAGTTCAAATACCCGCATCAAATCATGGTGCGAGATGAACCGCAGCGCGTCGCGCTTCTCAAAGCGCATCCGGTAACGGCTTACAGCCATATCCGCCTTGGGCTTTCGCCTGTCGGCGCGCAGGTCCCCGTGCTCGGCGCAAATGCTGCCCCGCGAGCTGGGATCCTCC
>CAZNBU010000464.1:1411-3040 GCA_964571035.1 uncultured Planctomycetaceae bacterium
TTTCGAGCCAACTTGCTCCCGGGCACAACGGCCCGGTACCAGTTTGTTGTGGCGAGTTTCCCCGCCGCAATCCTTGTTACTCCGCCTTCTTTGCCCGGTCTGAGCGCAATGAGGCGGTGAATTCCACTTCGTTTTCAAACTCCGCGGTCTGTGCTTCGCCGCGAATGCTTCCCTTAACAGTGTAGCCCCACTGGGTGTACAGCGGCACCCCCTTGGGCAGGTCCAGCAGCAGCGAGCCGTTCTGGATATCCGGCGCGGTGAAGGTAACCGTCAGCCCGCCCACGGTGCTGGTCTGCTCGCGCTTGACCGGCACGGCGCTGAAGCTGAAGCGTGCAGCCACAGGCTCTTCCACCGTGCCGTACAGCTTTTCGAGCTTGTAGGTCACGGTGTACTCGGTGGTCGCGCCCGAATTCGCGCCGACGGGCATGCGCCGCGTCACGGTCATTGTCTCGCCGAGCTTGAGCTTGGCGTCGGGTGCGAACTCCGCGAACAGGCCCAGCGTGAGATGCACAGGGTCCTGGAAGCGGCCGGGATAGTTGCGCTGGTCCGGGCTGCCGTAGTCGGCGAAGTAGGTCTCGCCGTACACGCGCGACTGCTCACTGATGCTGAACCAGGCCGAGCCCTGCCCTGTGGCGTCGCGTGCCTGCGTCTCGCGCTGGGTGTTGATCGTGCGCGCGTTGATGCCGGGCCACCCCGGGATGTTGGTGACTTCGTTGCGCTTGCCGTCGACCATGATCTCCTGGAACGAGGCCTTTACGCCGCCTTCCATGTCCGGCCCGATGTAGCCCGAATAGCGGGCCTCGCCGTTATCGAGCAGGAAGTTCATGCGGTCGTAACGCAGGGCGATGCGCAGATCCTTGCGGCCCTCAAGCTCTTCTTCTTCGACCTTGTAGTTGATCGCGCTGGCCCAGTTTTCCACGGTGCGGTAGGCGTCGGTGACCTTGTCGCCTTCGCGCGCGGTGCCGCGGCGTGTGGTGTTGACGTCGATTTCGTAGTTGAAGCGGTCGTCAGCGACACCGGAAAACTTCGGCTCAATCGTAACGTCCGCCGCCTGGGCGGTGATGTCCGTCTTGACCTTGTCCCAGTTGGGTTGGTACGGGTCTTTGGTGGCGTCCTGCGCGTTGGCGACCACAATCGCGGTGCCAACCGCGGCGACAAGTCCTAACAGCAAGAAGCGCTTCAACTTGCGACTCCTATCAACAAGGCAGGGATGGTATCGGGGGTTGTTTGGGTGTCAATTGGGGGAGTTGGTGTCTCACGCGGCGGCGCGGAGCCGCGGCGAACGGGTTTTTTAAGGTCCAGCGCCAGCTTAAATGACTTCCTAAGAGGAAGGAAAAGAGTTGGCGGGTTCTGCCTGCGAACCGCTCGCCGCGGCTCCCCGTGAAACCGGTGCCATCACACCCGCTCGACTGTCTTGAAATGCAGCTTGGCGACGTTGCCAAGCTGTTCGCGCCCGAAGGTTCGGGTGAACATGCGGCCGGCTTTGATGACCGGGTCGCCGGCGCCTGGCGGGAAGGGCATGCCGAACTCCCCCTCCAGATCCTTGAGACCCTGCACGAATGCGGCGCGGGCCAGCACACTGGCGGCGGCTACCGCGAGATCGCTTTCTGCTTTCGTGCGCGTGACGAC
>CAZNBU010000465.1:0-3036 GCA_964571035.1 uncultured Planctomycetaceae bacterium
AGCCCTCGATCGCCAGCTTGGTAAGCAGTTCCGGAATCGCGGTGATCTCGTTCGATTTCTCGGCGGTCGCCGTCTGGCCGAGCACGACGCCCATGCCGGCCGCGAACGCGCTCACCACGTGCAGCGGACTGGCGTCGGTCTTGCTCTTGCCACCCGAGCGTCGACTGGTCTTGCCGTCGATCGCCACGACCGTGTCGCCGGCCAGCGCCGGCACCACCATGCCCACCCAACGACGGAAGGCCGACTCGAACTCGTCCGGCGCGATCAGGCCGAACACGCGTCCGATCGTGTCGTGAGACGGGATGCCGTGCTCAAGCTTCATGAAGCCTCGCAGCCAGTCGATCTTGGCCTCGGCCCACAGTTCGATGTCGACAAAGTCGTCGACACCCGACAGCACCGCGCACACCGCCACCGTCAGCAACTCGGCCAAGTCGTGGCGCGAATGGCGCGCGCTGCGCGGGTCGGAAATCGAGACGAACACCTGCGTCAGCGGCATGACGTTTCCTGCCTTCATGGGATGCCCAAAAAGGTAGGAAACTACACAATTTATGACGTTGTGAACAGGGGTCTCGCAAGGTCATGAAAGTTAACGGGTTATTGATTTGCGGTATGCGAAGTCGGTGCGATTGCCCTGCAGTAACGGCTTACTTACGTAACGGTCATTAGCGACACCTCCGTTCGAGGCACGGGTTGTCGTCTGCCATTTTATGCCTGCAACTCTGCCAATAATTGCTGAGCAAAGTATCGAAAAAGGCTGAATCCAAAAGGGGTCGTCTGCCAGTTTATGGTCGCCGCTACAATGACTTGTAGCTTGTAGGTCTCTTCACCGCTTCGCAACAAGTCGCATGATTTCCGCTCCAAGACGCAGATCGGAAATGTGGCCAAAGATCTGCTGCCGCAGTTGCCCTGCGCGATCAATCAGCAACAGCGTCGGCGTACCTAGCATGCGGTACGCCGCCATCGTTTGCGGGATCGGCCCACCGTCATCCGCAGGCCTATCCACGCCGACCGGATAACGGATGCCGTATTCCTGCACGAACGCGCGCAGGGCGGTAACGGTCATCGCTTCGTGGTGCTCGAACACCGTATGCAGCCCCACCACAACCACGCCATGCGGGCTAATCAGTTCGTGCACCGCCTTCATCTGCGGAATGGCATGGGCCACACAGCCGGGGCACAGCATCTGGAAGGCGCAGGCGACCACGACGTGGCCGCGCTGCGCCTCCAGATCGATGGGCGCCGGGGTGTTCAGCCATTCTGAAATGCGCCAGGGCGGCGCCATGACAGGCTGATCCACGGCGGTACCTCAATCACGCAACCGACTGAAGGTATAGTCCTGCGCCTTTTGCGGCGCATGACAGGCAAAACAAGCGGATGCTGCATTACTGCCTACCACCCGTTTGGCCGGGTCACCGCCGCCGAAGCCTTCGAAGCCCCAGCCGCCGGTCGCCTTGAACTTCTTCGAATCCTTGTGCATCACGCCCACCACTTTGCGCGCGCCTTCGGTCACGGCGCCACCATCGCGTGTGGCTTCCAGCAGATCGAAGATGATCACCGACCCATTGGGAAAGCTTTTGCCCCGATAGCCCTTCATGGCCTTGTCGTTGGCATACAGATGGTGAATGCCGCCGAAGGAAGCGAACAAAGGGTGCCCCTCCTCGATCACCATGCTCTTTACGTGATGCCAGTCGCGGTAGCCCTGCGGATAGGGAACCTGAGGATCGGCAGCCAGCGCGGATGTGGTCGCAGCCGCGCAGATCAAACCCAGAACCAGTGCTTTCATGGTGATTCTCCTTATTTGAGATCGGCGATGG
The DNA here is from genome assembly GCA_964571035.1 of uncultured Planctomycetaceae bacterium. Classification (GTDB taxonomy): domain Bacteria; phylum Planctomycetota; class UBA8742; order UBA2392; family UBA2392; genus JADJRK01. The sequence goes on from CAZNBU010000465.1 coordinate 1,815, forward strand.
CAGCGCCGAAGTTGATGTGGAACGGTTGGCCGCCGATGACCAGCGCAGGCACGGATTTCACACCCACTGCTTCGGCCTCCGGGATGCGCGCCCTGGCTTCGCCCAGGTGAACGATCTCGATGTCAAAACGTGCCGGGTCGATGGCGTCAGCGAGTTGCTGTTCGGCGGCGACGCAGACCGGGCAACCCGCGTGGTAGAAGATGGCAGATGCTTTCATGTAAGGACTCCTAACCATATAACTTAAAAGAAACCCCGTTCACTGTGAACGGGGCGGTTAAACCACCGTCAAGCGGCGGATTCGTACTCCGCGCAGTCGACCCGGAGGTGCCGATCCGCCATCGGGGCGCCGACCAATGCACAGAAATGGGGTGAACTCGTGCCCGGGGCGACATTCTCGCGGAAGTGCCGGCAAGCCACGCAGGTACGCTGGGGGGCGATCAATTGGCGCAGCTGCAATTGCCGGATCATCTTGATCACCAAGCCGTGCAGCACCTCCTGCTCTGCCTGCGTGAGACCCGCCACAACCGGCGCGAAACTTCTCGGCCACGACTGGGCTATCTCGTGACCGGTGGATGTAGCTTTCAGAGTAATCGCCCGCGCGTCTGATGCATCCGCATCCTTGCGCAGCAATGCCTTGTTCTCCAGCGTGGTCACCGCATCGCTGGCCGTTGCCTTGCGTATGCCGACATGGGCGGCAGCGGCGGTGAGTCGCGCCCCTTCGGGACGATTGGCGACAAAGCGAAGGATGTCCGCTTGGGTCGGGGACAAACCCGCCGTGGCCGCCGCTTGCCAGTCAAGTTGACGCGCGACAGCGGCTAGGCGGGTCAAACCGTCTGCCAGTCGGAGATCAAGAGGTTCAGAGATTTGGTCGAAGTTCATAGTTAGGCATCCTAACCATTGATCCCGAAAAGTCAAGCACCGGATGACCCGCCGCTGCCGAAGATCTACGTTGCCGGGCGACAAGTTCGCTGTAGACACCTGCCGTTGAACCAACGATCCCTTGTGCGGCCGCTGTGAGGCGGTCGCTGCCGATGTCAGCCGGTGCGGCAATGTCTGCAACGGGTCCCTCGGCCCGTTACAGACGAGCAAATGAAGGATCTGATCCCGCAACCGCATCGCCGGTTTGTGCCAGCGCGGCATTGCTCGAGGTTGTGCTTGTAGAAGCCATGTCTGTACGGATGCTTCACGGTTTGGACTGCGGGCGCGACCACACAGGTCGGGT
>CAZNBU010000466.1:0-3035 GCA_964571035.1 uncultured Planctomycetaceae bacterium
CGACCCCGTGACCGGCTTGGGCCAGGGCACGTACAGCGAGTGGCGCGCCAGCAAGTACGCCACACCGCAGAATTACAAGGAGTGCCAGGATTGCCACATGCCGCAATACGAAGCCGGCAAGATGGTGACGCTGCCCGGGCCAACCGGCGCGCCGATGCTGGTCAACAGCGGTGGCGACCTGAACGGCGAAGAGATCAAGCACAACGGCGTCGCCATCGCGCGCTTCGGCACACGCTTTCGCCCTCTGAATGAAGGGCACAAGCACAGCTTTGTCGGCACCGACGACGTCGAGTTTCTGCGCGGCGGCGTCACGATGCAGGTAGAGACGCTGCCGGTCAGCGACGGCATTCGCCTGAAAGTCACGCTGACCAACACCGGCGCCGGCCACGCGATCCCGACCGGCCACGGGTTGAAGCGCTACGTGCTTTCGATCCACGGTCGCGCGAACGGCCAGCCGCTTGAGCCGTTTGGCGACCTGCCCGCAGACGAGCGCATCAGCACAGCCGCCAGCGCGACGACGGGCGCGCTGATCGGGCAGAACTTCGGCGGCGACTGGGCCACGCCGTACTGGCGCGGGGCGAAGTTGCAGGACACGCGGCTGTTCCCGGATCAGCCCAAGGTGTTCACGTTCGCCCTGCCGGGCGCCGACAGCGCGGCGGTGAAGCTGATCTTCCGGCGCGGCCCGCCCGCGCTGCTGCGCCAGCACCAGTTTGACCCGGCCACACAACCGATCTCGGGCGCGCCGCTGGACACGGTCGTGCATACCTGGCGTCTGCCGTAGCAAGGCCAAAGGCAGCCTCGCGCAGCCTGCCCGACGAAGCCTCGGCGAAGTCGGGAGAACGCAGAGCGCGCAGAGAACTGCAAAAGTAGTCTCACGCAAAGCCGCGAAGCGCCCCATCTTCCGTCGTCCGCTTGGCTGTTGAACTGAAGTCGCCAAACGTAGCATCCTAGGTTGTAGCGTTCGATTCAGTCGCGGCGCTTGGCGTCTTTGCGTGAGACCGCAGTTGGTTTTTCTTTGCGGTCTCCGCGTTCTCTGCGCGCGACCGCTTCTCGAACCCGTTACCTAAGTGGGCGCTAACCCCTCGTGCTTCGCGCCAGCTTGACCGACCCTACCCCGCCCCTAGACTGCGCCCCCTTGAATGCCGACGAGAGGCCGGATGCTGCGCGCGTTGTTGAGTCTAAGCCTGCTGGCGGCATTGCTGCCGTGCGCGCTGCATGCCCAGGATGTTGAGCCGGACCGCGAGTTCGAGGTGCGGCGCCTGCCGCGCGGGCGCCATCCATCCGAAACGGAGCGCTACAGCGCCATCGGCCTCAAGGAATGGGGCGTGGCATGGAACGTCTACTACACCGCGCGCAGCTACAACATCAGTGACATCCGCGGCCTCGACGAATCGCTGGCGACCAACTGGCTTTACAGCTTCGACTTCTGGGGCGTCGGCGCGCGCGCGCACATCGAATACAAGGAATCCGCCGAGTGGACGTTCAGCATCCTGCCGCGGCTGGACGTCGGGTACGGCATTCTGAACGCCAGCCACCACAACACCCACGAGCTTGAGGACCTGCCGTTTTCACGCAACTACCGCGGCGCCAACGACTCGCAGAAGCTGAGCTTCCGGGCGGAAGTCGAGTTCGCGCTGCGCTGGCGCTGGTTGTGGTTTGTCGCCAAGTTCGACTCGTGGATGGTGTTCCGGCGCCGTGACATCCGCGCAAACGATACCGTCTACCGCGACGACCAGCTCGGCACGCTGTCCAAGATCAAGGACCGCGACCGCGTGGACTGGGAGCAGGGGTACCTCGTGGGCGCAGCCACCGGCGTCGGGTTCGAGTTCTACTTTCTCGACCCGGATGTGCGGTTCATCCTGTTCACGCTGTACCGGCCGCTCAACAACGTCGGGTTCCGCAACGGCGGCGGGTTGACGCACGGGTTTGAGGTGATGGTGCGGTCGGCTGACTACGACATCAGCAACGTGTTCGGCATCTTCTTCGAGGCGTCGCTGCAGATGTACCTGCCCACGGACGAGTTCAACGACGTCTACTATTCGCAGTTCAGTATCGGCGTGAAATTCAGGTAGGACAGTTGAAGTTGGAAGCTGAAGTGGCCGGATTCGCACCTTCCAACTTCCAACTTCCAACTGTAACTGTCACGCCCTACTCCACCGACTGCGTGTCTTCCGGCGGCAGTGACTGATCTTTGGGCATCAGGCCCAGCGCGCCCATGGCGTGGAACGTGAGGTACCCGCAGCGCGTGCAGGCCACGGTGACGCTGGGCACCAGGTGACGCACTCCTTCGTCTTCGAGCTTCTCCACCAGCCCAAACACTGCGTAGCCATCCACAAGACTGAACTGGTCACTGTTGCAGCGGGGGCAGGGGCGGGTAACGCCGCGCTCCTGAAGCCGTTTGACGATCTTGTCACGGTGCTCGGCAGTCCAATCGCTCATGCCGCGACACTAAGCAACTGCCGCGCGCAGCGCAAGCGAATGCTACCCCGCCGCCTGGCGGTTTGTCTTTTCGATGATGACGCTGCCGCCCGCGATGCTGGCTGGGCCCTTGGGATAGTTGTTGTGCGGCACGGGATTGGACTTGCTGCCGGCTTCCTGGCGCGCGAGCACATTGTAGATCGGGCTGCGCTTGCGCTCCTTGATCATCTCCAGGCCGACATCCGAGTACAGCTCGCGCGAAATCCGCCGCTGCAAGGCGACCTTGCCCTCTTCATTGCGCAGGAACGTGAGCTGGCGCAGCTCGTCCTGGCTGGCGTCCATGAAGTCGGTCTCGAAGATCCGCAGGTAGCTGGCCATGCTGTTGTTGGTCGGGCCGAACCCCTGCGCGTACAGGTGGCGTTTTTCGAGCTCCATCAGCACTTCGATCATGCGCTGCCAGCGTTTGCTTGTGTCGTGCTCCAGCATCTTCATCACGATGTCGGAGACCTTGTCCGGCACATCGCTGCAGATCTCGTGCGGCGGCACGATCGGCCGGGCCTGCGCCTGCTTGACCCAGCGCACGTTTTCGTCCCAGCTTCCGCGCGTAAGCGGCTTGA
>CAZNBU010000467.1:0-3015 GCA_964571035.1 uncultured Planctomycetaceae bacterium
GCGTTCAACCTGCTGGGCGCGATCATTTTCGTGCCCATCCTGCCGCAGTACGCGTCGTTCATCGAGAAGCGCTTCACGCTGAAGGGAAACCCGCTGACGCAGCACCTGGGGCGCTCACTGCTGGAGGTACCCACCGTGGCGTTGGGCGCCGCCCGCAACACGCTGAAGGAAACCGGGGCGGCGGTGTTCGACGCATTGGCGGATACGCTGCGCGGCAATGGCAAATGGACCGGCGGCGCCGACACCACCGAGCTTTCCGAAGCCATCACCGAAACGCGCGCATTTCTTTCGCGCATCCCACCGCCCGAGACCGCGGGGTTCGAGCTGCAGCGCCAGTTGTCCACGCTGCACGCGCTGGATCACCTGGAGCGCCTGCTGCGCGAAATCAACGACCCAGCCGCGCAAGCAACAACCCGGCGCAACGAACAGTTGCAAGAGTTCGCCGACGACCTGGTGGCGATTGTCGAGAAGCTTGCGGAGCAACTTCGCGACCCGGATGTGGAGCCCGACGCCGCGCCCGCCGAGGAGTTTTCGAAGCGGCTGGCTGAGGACCGGCGCTCCGCCCGCCCAGCCATCCTGAAAGCGACCGCCGAGCGCAAGGTCGACCCGGACCGCGCGCTCGCCGAGCTGCACGCCCAGCGCTGGCTTGACCGCCTTGGGTACCACGTATGGCGCAGCAGCCACCACCTGCGCGAGATGACACGCCAGGAGCTGCACGCCGACGCCGGCGCCGACGTGGGTGCCTCCGGGGCAGGTAAAGACTGAAATCCTGTGAACTGGTTTCCGCGCCGTCCGTTAGAACTAAACATCATACTCTTCTCGTAACGTGGAGGCTGCCATGCCGAAATGGATGCTGGTAACAGCCGCAATCATTCTCTCCTGTACGCTCAGCACGGCGCAGGATTCAGCCGGCCCGGAAGTTCCGGACCTGGCGGCAATGAGCAAGGATGAGCTGCACCAGCTCAGTTACGACCTCAACATCAAGGGGCAGCACGAGGAAGCGAGCAAGGTTGCGTTTGAGCTCTTTCAGCAGGATGGCAGAAGCACGGTGGCGCGGTTGCTGATGGCCTATTCCCTTCGCGGCCGTGGCGAGCACCACGGTGCGGTGGCCTACAACCTGCTCGCGTTGGACCAGGCAGGCGAGTTCGACCACGTGCACAACACCGACGCCTACACCGCCCTGGCAGCGAGCTACACGGCACTTGGTATGTTCGAGCGCGCGGAAGCGGCTCTCAAACGATCCGAAGAGATTGCGACTCGCTACACTTCCCAGAGCAGAAAGAAGATGCTCGGCAATTACCAGTTGGCGTGCATCTCCAGCGTCAGGTCGGCGCTGCGCGAGAAACAGGGAAAACCCGAAGAGGCGGAAGCCGAGCGAGCATTCGCTGTGGCGTACCTGCTGATGGCCAAGAAGCACGGGTACGACCTGTGGGCCCACGCCAAGGCAGACCTCGACCTTAGGCCGTTGCACGGGTACGCGATGTTCGACCAGTTGGTGAAGTAGCCGCCTAGCCCCGGATGACGCGGTTGCGGCCGGACGACTTGGCTTTGTACAGCGCCTCGTCGGCGCGCTTGAGGGCTTCTTCCAGCGAAGGATCGGACTCGCGGAATTCCGTCACGCCGATGCTGGCGGTGTAAGCCACCGGGCCTTCGTCGGTTGCAATCGGCTGGGCCTCGATCGCCTTGCGCACGCGCTCAGAGGTGTCGGTGGCGCCTTCCAGCGTGGTTTCGGGCAGGATCGCCACGAATTCCTCGCCGCCGATGCGCCCGACCAGGTCGGTTTCGCGCAGCGTCGCCTTCATCACCTGCGCCATCTGCCGCAACACGCGGTCGCCCACCAGGTGGCCCCACGTGTCGTTGATGCGCTTAAAATGGTCAATGTCGAGCATCAGCACCGAAAGCGGAATGTCGTAGCGACGGGCGCGCATTACTTCGCGCTCGCCCTGCTCGTACAGCGCGCGGCGGTTCAGCACGCCGGTCAGTGAGTCCGTGGTTGCCAGCACCAGCAGCTCGGTCTCGATTTCCTTGTGCCGCGTGATGTCGGTGAATGAAAGAAAGTGCGCAAGCCGGCCTTCGTAATCCACGGGCGTCGCGCTTACCAGCGCGTAGAACTGGCGGCCGGTGGCGTCCTTGAGCAACGCTTCAAAGTCATCGACCACACCGGATTTCGCCAGCGCGTCCATTACGTGCTTGCGGTCAGCCGGGTTGACGAAGAATTCCGGCGTCTTGTGGCCCCGCAGCTCCGCCCGCGAATACCCGAATTGAACCGAGGCCAGCCGGTTGACGTACAGTATCGTGTCGTCGTCCTGCGAGCTGACAATGATCGGGAACGGCGACGAATCCAGCACCCTGCGCAGGCTGGTCTCGCTGCGCAGGATGGCGCTGGTTGAGCGCGGTTCTTCTTTTTCGATGACGCCCCCGGCATTGTCCATGGCTCCCAAACTACATTGCGACACGCCGCACAACCACAGTGGAGTCTCAAAGTGGACAAGCGCCCTGCCCGGTGGCGGCGGTTCACACCCACGCTAAACTGCCGGGCCCTGCTTTCCCCGCTGAGCTGTCATGGACGTCGGCCTGTTTCACGACAACGGAACCTGCAACCCGGCTTTCCTGAAGCTGGACCTGTATTGCAAGGGCCTCAAGATCGACAAGTCGTGCGACCTGGGCGGCGACGCGCGCGAGATCATTCGCAACCGCGCGGGCTTGGGCAGCGGCCTCGAAGTCGTCATCGGCAAGAACATGTACACGAATGTGCCCGTCGTCGAGTGGTGGGTGCGCAATTCGCCGTACTGGCTGGTAAAGACGGGGTTCGAGACTCGAGATTCGAGGCTCGGGAAGGGCAGTTCCGAACCTCGAACCTCGAACCTCGAATTCCGCTACGAAATCTGGCGCGAGAAGAAGCCTTTCAGCTACGACGCCTACGACGACATCCCCACCGTCGGCCGCGGCCCTTGGGTCGGCGAGCTCAACCGCGCCGAAGCCGAGCTGGTGGACGAAGTCGTCATCCCTGAAGAG
>CAZNBU010000468.1:0-3014 GCA_964571035.1 uncultured Planctomycetaceae bacterium
CGTTCAGCTCGGGTGCATCATCATCCTGCTACGCCGTTTTTGATACCGCTTCTAGTCCGTTGGCGGAGTATCCTGCCGTACTCCGTTCTTCCAATACGAGATGTCCGGAGACGTTGTGGCATCCAAACCGTACGTCGTTTCTGTACCGTGCTTTTCTCCCCGGCGGTAGTTGGTTTCGATGTGTAGCTTTCCGTTAACATATGTTTGATGAAGGCCGTCCAATTGACCGTCCTTCAGGTGTCGTATCAGAACAATCTGCTCGCTTTCATCGAAGTCGGTCCACCTCCCCGACTTCCTGCCCTTGGCAAACACTCCCGTGCTCCGTTTGCGGCCGTTCCGATGGTAGAATGTCCAAGTGCCATCTTCGTGGCCATCAATGTACAAGCCCTCCGCGCTGAGCGCTCCGGCTTCCAGAGAGCCCGCGGTTTGAGAGCGACCGGTATCGTAGTATCTCTTCCAGAGCCCGGTTTTCTTGTTGCTTCGGTACTCGCCAATCTCCATTAGGGCGCCGCTTTTGTAGTAATAGGTGAACTCGCCGTGGTTTACGTTCCCGCGCTCCGTCACCAGCTGAGTGCCCTTGGAAAGTCGTTCTCCCGTTGGGTACGGCGCTTCAAACGCTATCAGTGAGCCAATCGCGGGGCCGCCGAGGCTGCGACCGGGCAAGCTGTCCTCGCGTTCAGTCAGGACATCCGGGAAGTCCGATGAGTTGAGTTCTTCGGTTAGGCGATGGGTAGATGTTGCCGATCCCAAGCCAGTTGTTTCCGCTACCACCGGCGACTCGCCGCCCCCGCCCGGGTCATTCGGCAACACGAGGGCCGTATCGATAGGGACATTGCGGCGCGACATCATCTCCGCGCTTGCCGGGATGGCAATCAAAAGGAGTGTCCCGAGGAACAAAGACCCGGCCATCAGGAGGGTGCGTCGTCCATGTGGCAGCGATCGGGTTAGCATGCTCAACGCAGCGGAGTGACCGGAAGCTGTCCTGGCGTGTGTGGTCCAGCGTGACGTTGCCGCCTTCAGGTCTCCATCCAGGGGCACAAACGCCGGAGACGAAAACAAGGCTTCCTTCCATCGGGTATCATTTGCAAACCGCACCCTGAGACGATCCAATCCGCGCCGCACGCGAGCTTTGATCGTATTGCTGGGGATGCCGGTTGCGGTGCTTGCCTGCGTGTGGGACAGGCCGCCAAGGATGCACAGGGCAATTGCCTCTTGTTCCTCACGGGGCAGAGACTGGATCGTCGTGAGAAGGTTGGCCCGCACTTCTTCGAGTTCCACTGCTCCCTCAGGAGGGGCTCCTCGGGTCGACACTACATTGACATCCGACGCTCCCATAAGGCCGACTCGTGTGTTCCTTCTCCGGTTGTTCCGCGAACAGTTGACGACAACACGACAGAACCATGGCCATGGGTCTGTCGGTATTTCACCCTGCTTCTCGAACGCGACTATCAATGCGTCCTGCATGACGTCATCGGCGTCGGACGCGCTCCGAGACATCCGCGACGCTAACCTCCACCCCCGAGCCGTGCACTCGGAAACGAGTCTGTCGAACGATCCCACACAATCCTCACGCCGCTGGCGGATCGTCTCGTTATGGCGTCGCAATTGCAGCGCGGCAATGGAAAACTCGGTGCGCCGCGCTCGACAAACTGCAGGTATCGCAGACTGGCACGCACGGGCCTGTTTTCCGGAGCAGTCGCACGGGCAACCCGAGAGCTGCCAGAATGCGTACCGCGGACCGGGGCTCGCCCTCCACTAGCCACCGCTGCCCCCCGGCGTCGTGTCGATACAGAAACAATGCAATTCTCCGGCAAAATCGTCCGGAAGCGGATCCGGCGCGACAGACCAGTCGGGGCCGGGGCTGGCACCTGCCTGGGTTCCGGCCGGCGCCTGGTAGAGCCTACAAAGAAACTCTTGCTTCGAGTGCCGGCCCTTTTTCTTGCTGCACCCGGAGTCCCGACAAACGAACTTGGTCTTGACCCCGGCAGAGCCACCACCAGCGGCATCCGACGTTGAATCAGCGACCAATTGGCACTTCTGCTCCGGGTCGTTGTCCCCCAGGGACAGCACAATGCTGCCCGCGGGGCCGTCGGCAACGTTCATGCTGGTACCGGGAGGGGCTACCACACGGATTTGCGCCGAACTCATCCTTACCTCGTGATCAAACCTGACGCTGAGGGTGTCGGGGTCCTCCGAGATGATCACGGCCGGGAACGCGCCAGAGGGCGATCCACGCAGAATGGCTGAGATTTCCACGCATTTCGGGGTGATGTCCAGCGTCGGATGATACTCCGCAGGCCAATTGATGGTGACGCTCCGCTTGATTCCATTCGTCTGGGTCACTGGTTGCTCCTTGTTTGGGCGTAAAAGAGTGGGCTGCCTGGATTAGTGTCCCATCCACGCTGCCTGGGTGCAGGAATCCGAAACTTAATCGAAGGCATTCGCAAGAGTATCGGCCTTTGCGCAAGGGCGGTTCGCGAGCGGCTGAGACCGCTGCCAGCACGGACTTGGGTTCAGGTCATTGCACCTGGCAAGCGGTGGTCCTGTAAGAGACTCTTCTTATGGCAATGGGGATTGTCAGCGGGTATGCGTCGAGCGCCAGGTCTTGAAGTCCCTGCCGAGTATCCTGTACGGGCTGTTGATTGAATCTTCCGTCTGAACGTGCCGCAGTTTGCCGATACGACACGCCCTGCGCAGCGTGGACTCCCTGAAACCCGACAACCGTGCCAGTTCTTTGAGCGTGTACGACCGATCTGCAACTACCGCCTCCTCTTCCGCGACGGGATCGGCAGAAGCCGGACCGGTACCTGAGGGCCCGAGTTCGTACTCGTCCCCCGCTCCCTTCCCCTCAACCGCACGTCCCTCAGAAATGCGGGCCAGTTGAGCGTTCGCGAAGCGCGCAAAGGTCATGGCTGTTCCATCCTCCAGGACCTGTCCGGAATCCAGCCAGTCTTCCCAGTTGCACCAGACCGGCTGGTCCACAACCGGCGGCAGCGGCGATGGCGCCGGCGCCA
>CAZNBU010000469.1:0-2998 GCA_964571035.1 uncultured Planctomycetaceae bacterium
GCACCACGCCCAGCGCTTCCAGTGCGAAGCCCGCCGTATCCAGCGCGCGCTTGATCGGCTGGGCGCGCAGGCGCATGCGCTCGGCGTCGGCTTCCAGTGGAAACGGCGGCGGGGCGGTGTACCAGTCGTAGTCATCGCAGCGGCCCTGCCCCAGCGGGCACAGCGCGGTACGGAAGGCGTTGAAATCGTCGGTCGGCGAGCCGGCCACCGTGGACCAGCACAGCACCTCTTCTTCCAGCGGCTTGAGCTTGCCCGAGGTGTAGATGCGCTTACTGTCGCAGACCACCGGCCGGTGCTTGCGCTCTATGGGTTCGCGGCCCAGCCCGAGCGGCTCCCACAGGTCGAGATGCAACACACCGTCGCCGGTCAGCGCGCGCGGCAGACGAAACGCCGCGTAGCCCACGGTCAAAGGCCCAAGGATCGGGCCCAAGCCGGCTTCATCGATGCCCAGCACAACGGGATAGTGGGACATGGCGCCTTGTTAGGCGCGACGCGTCGCGGGGGCAACGGGTGTCGAGGAATAGCGGAAATGTGGAAAGAGGGACGGTTGAAGTTGGAAGTTGAAGTTGGAAGGGATGGCTGGGCCGACGTTTGCGGCTCCTTCAACTTCGAACTTCAACTATCAACTGCCATTCACTCGTACTTTGGCCAGCTTGTGATGTCGTCGCCGCGCCCGTAGTCGTTGATGCCGTCCGGGCCGAGGCTCCATAGCGCGTACTCGCTGGGGAACTGGCCGGTGGCTGGGTGCCGCAGCGCGTCCTGCGCCGCGGTGGCGTCGAGCGGCACGGTGGTGCCGTTGGCGAGCGACACGCTCTGGTTCACGCGGCCCTGCCGCAGCTCCAGTATGTTGATGTAGACGAGCGGGTTGCCCCACGCGTCCACGATTTCGAACAGGTCGCGCGAGGTGCCCTCTTCAATGTCGAGCGCCGACTGGCCCATCGCCTGCTCCACGACCTGGTCGAGGTCGAGGTTGCTGCGGCGCGCGTCGTCGTTGAACAGCGGGACATCCAGGTAGGGGCCCTGTTCTTTCCGCGAGCGCAGCGCGAGCAGCAGTGTCTCGATGCCTTCGTTGCTGCGGTTGGGCGCGTCCATCATCGTCCCGCGCGCCATCAGCGCCGCGAGGTCCTTCATGTTGCCCGGTGGCGCGGTACCCCAGCGCGAGATGTAGCTGTCCACGTTGGATTTGAGCGTCTGGATGGTGCCGGTGGTGCGAGCCTCATCGCTGCGCCCCAGCGCCGTGCTGAACACAACCACCAACACGCCCGCGAGCACGAGGATGATGGCGATTACGATCAGGATTTCGATGAGGGTGAATGCCCGGCGAGCGATTTTGGATTTTGGATTTTGGATTTTGGATTGGGCGGCAAGCGTACGGTGCACGCACGCGGCACGTCCATGGCCTTCCAACTGAGCACTGTAGTTCAATCCAAAATCCAAAATCGGCAATCCAAAATCCCTACCGGCCCCGCTTCTCGCCGAGGCCGCTGTCGAAGATGAAGCGTACGCTTTCGATGCTGGTTTCCGCTTTCGTGCCTGCATTCGTGATCGCGTAGAACCCGCACGCCGCCTTGAGCGAGGTCTTCTTGATGTCGTTGGTCGCCATCGGGTCGCTGTTCTGCAAGGGCAGCGCGACCTCGTGGCTGTTGATGATCGCGAAGTAGCGCACACGGCTGCCGTCTTCCGCCAGTTGGCGGCGAATGCCCAGCTTCAGGCCCGCCTCGGCGTTGAGCGGCACGCCGCCGTAGTCGCCCACGTCCACGAACCCGAAGTCAATGCGCGCCTCCGGCTCCGCCTGATTATCCGGCTGGAACTTGCGCGTCTCCCAGTAGACGCGATTTTCGCTGTCCAGGCCGAGCATGAGCGTGCACTCCGGCTTGTCGGTTACGCCGGAGCTGGGCTTGCTGTACTTGGTGAACGCCACTCCGCGCTCCCACGAGTCGTTGCCGATGCGCACGAGCTCAGCTTCGAACGCCGCGAGGGTGCTGTACGGCTGTACGCGCTCAATGCGGCTGGGAACGTTGGTCTCTTTCTGATTCACGCCAAGCACAAGCTGGCCGCCGACCATGCGGGTGACAGCCGTGAACCCGTTGTCCGGCTTCGGGTTCAGCACGATGCGCCAGTTGTTGTAGAACCCGTCCTTGCTCGGCACCTCGAACTGCTCGACGTCGAAGTACTGGCGCTGGTTTTCATCGATGCGTTGCAGCCAGTCCTTGGCGTACTGCAATGCGGGCGACTTCTGGTAGTCGGTGTACAGCCCCGAGGTCGCGAAATAGCGCTTGTCCGTCGCGCGCGCGATGTGATCGCCGAAGGCCGCCTTGGCGGCGTTGTGGTTGCCCAGCGTGTAGACGGCGTAGCCATACACGTTGTAGCAGGCGAGGCTGGGCACGTCGGCGATCTGCTGCTCGGTGGGGGCTTGCGGCTTCTGCCCGTCGGCGTATTCCTCCAGGCGGCGGATCAGCTCGCCTGCGAGGTCCTGCGCCTTGGTCAGGTAGGCGCGGCGTACCTCGTTGCGGTCGGTTTCGTTGTTGATTGCCAGCGGCGCCGTCTCGGCTAGGCGCAGGTACAGCGTGGCGAGCGCCAGTCTGGTTGCCGGCTGCCGCGCATGAATCGCGAGCGCGGCGGTGAAGAACGCCGCGGCTTCCTTCATCGGCGGCACAAGCTCGCCCGCGACGTCGACCTGCTCGCCGGCGGTCTGGCGCACCTGGATGGAGTTGCGGATGCGCTCGATGTCGGTCAGCGCGATCTCAGCCATCAGCACCAGCGCCGGGTAGAAGTCGGGGTCGGCTTTCAGGCAGCGCTCGAGATGGTCTTTGGCTACGGCATACAGCCCCGCCTTGGCGTTGATGTCGGCGGCCGTGTAGTTGAGCAGCACGTGCTGCGGGTTGATGTCGAGGCCGGCGGCTGCGGCAGTCAGCGCGTCGCGGAAGTTGCCGAGCCGCTGTTGCAGCCGCACCTCGGCGAGGTACGGCTCAGCGGACAGCGGGTCGATGGCCTTGGC
>CAZNBU010000470.1:0-2994 GCA_964571035.1 uncultured Planctomycetaceae bacterium
AAGGCTGCAAGCCCCACACCCACAGCCGAACGCGCGTGAGGGAATGGTCACCCAAGATGGTCCGAAAGGCTGCATAGCAAGCATGCCGCAGCCGACTACTTCATGAGCTTGAACTCAGTGCCCAACCACTGCACATGATGTTTCGTTTCGTAATCGGCGATGTCCACACGGATGCCGTTTAGCAGTTTCTTTCCGTCGCCGGACCATGCCTGTACGTGCCATGTTCCACGCCTAACGCCTCGAAACCCGAAGGTCGCTGGGTCCGTTTTATCTGCCGCTATTACGGCGTACCTGGATATCGGGGACAATACGAATAGGACGTCACCCATTGGCACGTCATCCCCGATAGTAACTACCACTTGGATGCCGGCCTCATCAGCCATCAGTTCGTGAACACCAGACTCGACTGCAACGATTACGGGAACACTGTTGCCCTTCGCGAAAACCTTCGATGATCCAACAAGCGAAAGTCGATGCTCTCCCACTGACTGCAACCCCAAGTTGGCAAATCCATTCTTGTCGGTTTCGAACTCACGCGAGATGACGTCGTCAACGATGACGGCTTGATGAGCCAATGGAAGGCCCGTTGCCGATTCAAATACCTTCACCAGAAGCGCGGCCGCTTCGCGCAGGTGAAAGTTGCGACGGACCAGTTCCTGTCCGCGCACTTGGACTGTCTCGTAGTCAGACACGAGCATGCGACCGTTGACCACGTTTTCCTCTGTCGCACGAAGCCGATAGATACCCGGAGGGAGAATTGCGCCCTCACCGCCATCCACAGGGATCTCCAACCTCACTTGCATCCCGAGCTCCTGTGCACCGGGATATGTCTTCGATTCCCGTATCATTTCACCTTCCAGCTTGACCGTCGGCCTCGCGGGCGTTCGGTCCCAACTGAGAGTCGGCTTCAGGACCCCCGGTTGCTCAGTTGAGGGTTTCCGTTGCAACTGAATCACCACCCGCGCGCCGGTAAGAGATATCAATTCTTTTGAGACTCTGGCAATTGACTCATCGGTATAATACTGGTACAGATGCTGCGATGTCCCGGTGCTCTTCAAACTCAAAGTGACTTCGTTGATGCCCGGCGGTAAATACGTCGTGAAATACCCCCCGTCATTGGACTGTATAAGTCGCGAAAAGCTCCTTGATTTCCACTCTGTTCGAATGTCCACATTCGGAATTGAGATCCCCGCGTCGTCCACAATTTGGCCCGTCAGTACATTCGCTTGGCTTAGAGTCAGCGTAAGCTCGTTGGCTCCGGCGCGTGGGGTGAAAGTCTCGCTTGCCGCGCCTCGATCTGACAACGCGCTTACTACCAGCGGCAAATCGGCCGCAACGGTAAACAAAACCTCGGCGTGGAGGTCGGTAATGCGGCTGCCGAGCAATGTGCTCCCAATGTTGAACTTGTCCGTATTCTCTACGTGCCGATGTAGCATGACTTGAGTGCCCGGTACTTTCCGACCCGACGTATCGACCACGGAAACACGGAGCGTCGAGCCGGCCACGGCAGCGAGTACGGTCGTGTTTGATGGATAAGTGACGAACACCTTAGCGGTCGATTCGGCGATTCCATCGCCCCACAAGCGACAAGATACCCAGGAGTCCTCCGGTATGTTCTCAAACTTCGCATGGCCTCTTGCCGGATCGAACGGCAGACTTGCGGTAACAGACATTTGTTTGGATTGGACCAGCTTGCCTAGGTCACGCACTGAAGTGATGCCACCGGCGGCAATGACGCGCTCAACGACGGATCGCGGCGGAAGGGTAAAGTCAGCTAGGTCGTACGTTATGGATACCCAACACCCCTTACCGGAGTTCTCTATGACGCTGTCCGCGCTAGACAAAGGCGCATCCAAGCCCTCGTCTACCACTCCCGGAAGTCGCGCTGTCAACCCGCACCGTCGTCTGAGTCGGAGGACAGTGAGTCGGGTGTCAGAATTATAGCGCACGACGAATAGTTGCGGAACACAAGCGCCATGCCACACTGCGATGCTGAGGGCGTCGGATGCCGATCTCGCCGGAAGAATAAACTCAGCATTCAGTTTGGTGTGGAACGGGCCCGCCGAACCAGCGGCATCAAAAATCCAGTAAGCGGCTAGCTCTTCGACCGCAGGGCCATCAACGTCAACAATGAGCCTCAGATGAGTCCGCGAGGCCGGTGAAACAATCGAATCCTCATCCTCCGGACGCAATGCACCGTTGTCGGCATAGTTTCGGACGTTCAATGGGATAGTTTCGTTTTCACCGGCCTCATCGGGCCAGCTCGCGAAAAGAACAGCTAGTATACCCACGCCGGCAGCCGCTAACGCCAAGCAAGCCACTGTCACGACGACGATACGCCAAGGACGATGTTTCTTCATTGGGGCGCTATTTGACAATCCGCCTAATTCTTTAGCCACTTTGCGCTTGTATAGACCACCCCGCCGCCACCGGGCGCCGAATAGCCCACTCGCACAAACGCTGCCTTGGTTGCGGAGTTAAGTGATTTGACCGGGGTCGGTACCGTCGTTCCCGACGACGTAGTTACCGTCTCCCCCGGCTCGGGCATGTTTCCGCGAGCGAGATGCAGGGCGTCCAGAAATGCTACCTTGACTCTGGTCTGACCCGCAGCGTTTGTACCCGACTTCGCCGCATAAATCGCCCACCCAACCGCGTAACCCACTTGAATAATATCGTCCCCCCTGCCAGAAATGATCGCCGTGTCCTCGACCCAACTTATGGTGTCGGATGTTGCGGACCCCGCTTGTGATGCGTCTATGTTGACGCCAAACCCCCCGACGCCGACATAAAAACTCGATATCGTGGCAGTTGAGCTATACGCGGCAGTCAGCTTGCTCTTGTCGTCGAGCGCGCTTAGTTCATCGCCATAGGCCTTGCGAGTCCAAGACGCAGTCGCAACCAGCCCGTCGGCCCCCGGCGGTTCAAGGCCAAGGTCCGTAACCTTTGCATTGGCCCCTTTGTACCTGTGTATGTACCCATCAACGGATGGCGTTG
>CAZNBU010000471.1:0-2993 GCA_964571035.1 uncultured Planctomycetaceae bacterium
GGCAGTCCCGCGCAGATTGCGCGTCATCGCCGTTATCGGACGACAGAGGGGGAACCCTTTGGGAAAAAGTGAGCAATTAGCCCGGTCCGTCAGGACCGGGTGTGTCCAGCCATCCCGGACGATCGTGACGTGGTTGCATTGTCGGGATTGCCCAAGTCATTGCATAGATCGCGCCGGCGGCATGAAACCGCCAATGAGTCCAGTAGGTCTCCCGCCACGACCAGATCGCATGTTCTCGATCGCCTGCCTTCCAGTGCGCGAGTGAGCTGCAAAGGTCTCCATAAACGTCGGCGAGATCGTCAACTAGGTCGCCGACAAGCACTTCGGGATCCTTTGTCAGGTCAAGGCATTGTTCGCCAAGGTCGTGGTAGAGACCAACGGGGAGCCACTCCAAGCGCTGCCGTACTTCTTCGTAGGTGAGTGGCGGTTTGCGGTCCGGTGGCCCAGCATCGGTGAGCACCTCGTCGAGGCCAAGCACGGCGGCGACCGCGTCACTGATTGCGGCAACCAATTCCGCGCATCGCAAGTCGGGCCTGGCGGGTGCGGCAGCATCAATCAGGGCGCAGTAGCGATCGGCTGCCTCGGCCATTCGGGCGGCGGCATCCATCCCTACGGCTTTCGGTAGATGTTCAACCCGATCTTGTGGTTGCCATCCTTGTAGCCCTCGATGGCCTGGTTGCCCTCGGTGCTGGCCACAATGATCGTCTTGCCCGAAGAAGAAGGCCCGAACTCCTTGGACAGGTCCACAGTGATCGTAAGTTTGTCGCCGTCCACCTTCATCTCAACGTTTTTCATACGCACCTCTAAAGACGACCTACATGGTCTCGTAGTCTACCCAGCCACCTAGCTTGAAGTCGCAAGTCACGCACTCAATATCGATCGTCAACCATCCGAAAGCCTCATGCCAATCGGCGTCGGTGACAACACCTTCGCCCTCCGACAGCACAAAGTCCTTGTCCTCCCCAACGATTCGGACCGAGACCCTGTGCGCGGAACAGCTACACATAGCGCACTCCCACGGCAGCAGATCGGGTCGCGGGCGACTGCGGAGGCCCTCGTCGGCCGCACAAACATATCCATTCCAACCATGGAAGTCGTCGTCGAATACCAGGTGCTCGGCATCGCACCCGGTGCAACGCACTTTGATGACAAGGAAGGCCTCGCCGTTGATCACGGTTACTTTGGCGAACTGAAACTTTCCTTTGCCGCCGACGCCGCCCACATGAAGGAGGATAAACTCGTCCATCCCGCAGGTGCAAACAAGGCGTCCGCGGCACTCCGAGTTGTCGTCACCATCAAGGGGTTCTTCGAGATTCAGGATGGACCGTAAATGCTTGGGAACTGGGTACATTGGTCGTCCTAGCGTGCGGACGTGATAGCGTCCAGCGCCTCCGGATTCGCAACGCTGCTCAGATCGCCCATGTTGGTTTCGCCGAGGTACTTCTTCTGGATCAGGCGCCTCAGGATCTTGGCGCTTCGTGTCTTTGGCAGATCTTCGGCGAACAGCACGGCCTTGGGCCGGTCCACCTTGCCCAGCGCGTTCACTACCGCCTGCACCAGCTCCTTTCGCAGGTCTTCGCTGGGCTTGAACTGAGGGTGCAGCACCACGAAACAGACCACCTCGGTCCCCTTCAACTCGTCGGGCACTCCGATCGCCGCGGCTTCGCTTACGGCTTCGTGGTCGATCAGGGCGGCTTCGATTTCTCCGGGGCCTACCCTCCGGCCGGCGATTTTCATGGTGTCGTCGGCGCGGCCGAACAGGAACCAGTACCCTTCCTGATCCACCTTGGCCCAATCGCCGTGGTTCCAGGCTTCCGGGAACTTGCTCCAGTACGTCTCAATGTACTTCTCGTCGTTCTTCCACAGGCTGCGCGTCATGCTGGGCGCGGGCTTCTTGCACACGAGGTAGCCCACCTCATCCACCACGCTCTGCCCTTCTTCATTGAACACGTCGATGTCCATGCCCAACCCCGGGCTTTGCAGCGTGCAGGCTTTCAGCGGCATGATCGGCAGCGGCGCCATGAAGCAACCCACGATGTCCGTGCCGCCGCTGATGTTGATGATAGGCAGCCGCGACTTGCCCACCTTGTCGAAGAACCACATGTAGCTTTCAGGGTCCCACGGCTCGCCCGTTGAGCCCAGCACGCGCAGGGTCGGCATGGCGTGCTTGTCCACCCACTCGTCGCCCGCACGCATCAGCATGCGGACTGCGGTGGGGGAGATGCCCAGGTGCGTGGCTTGGTGGCGCTCCACGCTGGCCCAAAGCCGGTCCGGCTCCGGGTAGTTCGGCGCGCCCTCGAACACCACCAGCGTCACGCCGTGCATGAAGCACCCGATGATCTCCCACGGGCCCATCATCCACCCGATATCGCTGAACCACCAGAAACGGTCGCCGTCCTTCACATCGAAGTTATAGAGCAGCTCCTTGCCCATCTGCGCCATGCACCCGGCGTGTGTGTGGATGGTGCCCTTGGGTTTGCCCGTGGTGCCGCTGGTGTAGAGCATCAGCGCTGGCGTCAGGCTTGGCACGGGCAGCGTTTCGCAGACGGCGTCCTGGCGGTCGACGATTTCGTCCCAGTACACGTCGCGCTCGCCCATGGGGCATTTTGGATTTTGGATTTCGGATTTTGGATTGAACTGTTCGCCCGAAAGCCGCTTCAGCACGATCACGCGTTTGATTGAACTGACACCCTCCACCGCCTGGTCTGCGTGATCTTTCAGGCTGAACGGCTGGCCCCGGCGCATGCTGCCGTCGGCGGTGAAGAGCACCTTTACGCCCGCGTCTTCAAGCCGCTCGCGCACAGCCGGAGGCGCGTACCCGCTGAAGATGGGGATGAAGATCGCGCCGATCTTCTGCGTGGCCAACATGGCGAACACCACTTCGGCGACCATGGGCATGTAGCAGGCGACTGTGTCGCCCTTCTGCACGCCGCATTCCTTCAGGGCGTTGGCGACCTTGCCGACCTGTTGAGCGAGCTGCGCGAAGGTGAACT
>CAZNBU010000472.1:0-224 GCA_964571035.1 uncultured Planctomycetaceae bacterium
TGGTGGCCTTCTTCGCCCGTGTCACGTCCTGGTTCAACTCTCGACTGGATAGGGTCGTGATGGTCATAGAGCACCTCCAACATCGGCAATGGTAGGTACGTTACTACAATTCTGATTGAGAGGCAAGTGCTGATCAAGGCGAGGGGGCGGGAGCTGCCAGCCTGACGGATCTCGCCGTCACTATATTTACGCCGCTTCACATGGGTGCAGATCAGCACCCTGTC
>CAZNBU010000472.1:234-2988 GCA_964571035.1 uncultured Planctomycetaceae bacterium
GCCAGCGATTTCACCTTGCCGCCGTTGTCGGTGCCCGGCGCGTTGCACAGGTTCCACTTCGGCGCGACGTGCCGGTCCGCCCAGAAACCGTATTCAGACAGCGGTTCATCGTCGAAGCTGGCACCAATGGATTTTTCGGGCACGACGATGATGGCCTGGCGCATGCCCTGGTTGGCGAGCTTGTCCAGCGCGATGAACATCAGCGCCCTGCTCTTGCCCGAGGCCGGCGGTGATTTGATGAGCAGATACTGCTCGCCGCGCTTCTCGTACGCCCGCTCCTGCATCGGGCGCATGCCCAGCGCGTTGGCCCGCGTCGATACGCCGGTTTGCGCATACTGGACCGAAACGGAAGGCACTGCGCCCGCAGCACTCCCCACGGCGTCCTGATGGTTTTTATTCATTCTTCGCTTTCATCCGGCAAGCCGTGCCTGCCCGATAGTTCCTGCTCGATCTGTGCAATGCTGGGTAAATCCGTTGCCAGCTCCTGCGGCGGGGATTCGATTAACACCAAACTGGCATCCCCACGGCAATTGCCCAACAGCCTGTTGGACAATTTATTCATCAGGTCTGGCTGCTTGTCCAGCAGCGCCAACTGGTGATACCACGGCAATTGTGCAAGCACCTCTTGCACAACAAATTCCTGCTCCGGCCAGGCCTCGGCAAAAGCGCGCATGTATTTGAGGTTGCCGGGTGAAAAGCCTTTCATCTCCGGGAAGGCCGAGCGCAAGTCCCGCGACAGCCGGTCGATGACTTTTGCACCCCAGCCCTGCGCGGCCTGCCGTGCCAGAATGTCCTGGCCGATCTGCCAGTACAGCAGCACCAATTCACGGTTGACCGCCAGCGCGGCGCGTTGCTGGGCGGTGTGGATACGGGTCTTCAGGTCGGCCAGCCAGTCGGCGTAGCCTTCGGGCGGCGGGGTCAGCTTGACGGGCTGGTCGCTCATGTCTTGTCCCTGGTGAACAAGGTCACCTCGGGCAGCCCTTTGAAATGGGCGTCGAAGGTAAGCAGGCTTGCGCCCTGCTGCCGTGCCGTTGCGTACACGATGGCATCGGCCGTGGCCAGCTTGTGCTCGCGGTGCAAGTCGACCGCATGCAGCGCGATGGTGGTGCCCAGCGGCACGACGACGCATTTTTG
The DNA here is from genome assembly GCA_964571035.1 of uncultured Planctomycetaceae bacterium. Taxonomy (GTDB): domain Bacteria; phylum Planctomycetota; class UBA8742; order UBA2392; family UBA2392; genus JADJRK01. Next base: position 1,369 of record CAZNBU010000472.1, read on the forward strand.
CGTGTAGGCGATCACCTGATCGGCCTCATCCTCGCCACGCTCACGCAGCAGCCACTTTGATAGTTCCAGCTGCACGATGGTCGGCACGATGCAGTGCACCTTGTCCGGAAAATGCTTTTCCAGACGCTTGCCCGCCGCGCTGCCAACCAGCCATTCGATCCACGCCGAGGTATCCACCACGCACGGCGTCGCGCCCATCAGTAACGGTCCTTGCGATCGCGATAGCCGTCCGTGCGAGCCCCCTTGGCGATGCCGGCAAGCTGCGCCAGCTCCGGCACCGGCATCACCAGCACGCCCTTGCCCTTGGGGATGAACACGAACTCCTGCCCGGCTTCCCAGCGCTGCTCTTCGCGCACGGCCTTGGGAATGGAGATCTGGAACTTGCTCGACAACGTGGCAACGGCAGTCATTTTCGTACTTTCATGGCATCGATACTGATTTAGTAAGAATATAGCAGGTAACCACAGAGAGCCAGACCGTTCCCAGCGTTTTCGGCGTAGCCTTCGGGCGGCGGGATCAGTTTGGCGGGCTGATCACTCATGGTTTTGCCCTCGGGCTTTCAGGCTGCCCTCAAGCTGTTCGATTTGCCGCAAATCTTCGGCGTCAGCTTGTGCTTGCTCAGCCTCGCGGCGGTGCGAATCAAACATGTCGTAACGCTCGTGGGCAATGCGCTCCATGTGTTCACGGCGCACGGTGCCTGCGTCTGCCAAAACCAACTTGTCATTGAACTCCAGCATGCGGTCAACGTTGTTACGCCAGAAATCCAGCGTCAGCGCCTTCTGCTGTTTGGCCCGCAACTCCGCCTGTTCCAGGAAAATCACTACCAGCCGGTTCAACGTGTCAATCTCTTCTGCGTTCAAGTAGTTTTTGGCGATGATGACATCCTGCTTGCGCACCCGCGCACCGCGCCAACTGGTCAAGGCCATATTGGGCTGATCAGGGTCGGCACGCTGCACGATCAGCTCGGCAGCGGTATGCCCCGTGGTGGCATACAACAATTTGTTTTGCACCTCGGCAAAAAACAACGCTGTCTCTTGTTCACGCACCTGGTAGTCGGCGCTCAGCGCAAACAGGTCGCTTACCTTTTGATAGAACCGCTTCTCGGAGGCGCGTATCTCACGGATGCGCGCCAGCAGCTCGTCAAAGTAATCCCAGCCGCCGGGGTTTTTCAGACGCTCGTCATCCATCACGAAGCCCTTGCGCAGAAACTCCTTGAGATGGGTGCTGGCCCATTGACGAAACTGCGCGCCACGCGGGGAGCGCACGCGGTAACCGATGGCCAGGATCAGGTCGAGGTTGTAGTAGCTGATCTTCCGCTTGACCTGACGCGCCCCTTCTGACTGAACTGTCAAGGATTCCTTGACAGTTGCCTCAGGCTCCAACTCCTTGTCTTCAAAGATATTTTTGGCATGTAGGGAGACATTTTGCTTGCTGGTCTGGAACAGCTCGGCGATTTCCAGCTGGCTCAGCCAGATGGTTTCGCCCTCCACCCGCAGATGCAGACGGGTTTGACCATCGTCGCTGGTGTAGAGAACCAGCTCATTCATAGCTTACCCTTACGCTGCTTAAATCGGCGGAGAAATAATCGTGCGGTGATAAGCACGATTTGAAGACGAAATA
>CAZNBU010000473.1:0-2978 GCA_964571035.1 uncultured Planctomycetaceae bacterium
ATCAAGTTGTACGCCGCGCCAGGCACCGACGTCATGCCGGGCGCGCGTGTGAGCGTGCTGGGACGATTGCGCATGCCGCGCCGGGCCGGCAACCCGGGCGAGGTCGATAGTCGGCAGCTCTACCAAGCCCGCGGTGTGTCGCACACGATGACACTGGATCAGCCGGATCGCGTGGTCGTCGTCGATGAGCCTCACTGGTTCTCTCTGCCGTCGCTGGCGTACTCGGTTCACGTGGCCTTTCATGACCTGGTGGGCTCGCGCATGCCGCGCGAGCACGCGGCTGTGCTGGGCGCGACACTGCTGGGCGAGCGCGGCAACCTGTCGCACGAACAGCGCGCCATGTTCGTCCGCTCCGGGACCGTGCACCTGCTGGTGGTCAGCGGTTTGCACGTCGGGTTGCTCGCGGGCGCGGTGGTCTTCTTTCTGCGCATTCTCGGCATGGACCCGCGCAAGGCGTGGGCTGTCGGCGCCGTCGTGTCGCTGCTCTATCTGATCGTTACCGGCATTCAGCCGAGCGTGACACGCGCGACCGTGATGCTGGTGATCTACGCGCTGGGCCGCATCCTGTCGCGTAAACCCGACGCGCTGAACGTGCTGGGTGCGAGCGCGTTAGTGCTGCTGATCATCAACCCTCGCGATGTAGCGGAACTCGGTTTCCAGCTCAGCTATCTCAGCGTGCTCGGCATCTTTGTGCTGTCGCCAATCCTCAAGCTGCGGCGCCCGCCGTCGCCATCCGAGCGCGCGGTGCGCGGCATCGGCGGGCGCGTGCTCGAATGGACCGGCGCTTCGCTGCGCGCCTCGATTGCCGTCGGCCTGTGCACCTGGCCGCTGCTGATCGCCACCGTGCATGTGTTCAGCCCGATCATGCTGCTCTCGAACCTGGTCGCTTCGCCGCTGCTCGGGTTGATGCTCGTGCTCGGCCTGCTGACTCCGTTGGCGTTAATCCCCGGCGTCGGTGCGGCGCTGGCATGGGCGCTGTCTACGCTCGCCGCGGCGTTGCAAGGCATGGCAGGCGCGCTTGCGAGCGTGCCGTACGGCCACCTGTTTCTGCCGGCGCCGCCCGCGTGGTGGCTGATCGGTTACTACGTGCTGCTGGCCGGCGTTCTTCTGGTACCGCGATTCGGGCTACCGCGCATCGCCGGCGCGGTGCTCTGGCTGGTGTGGTTGAGCATTCTTCCGGCGATGTCGCTGGTCTCAACCGAGGGCCCGGGGCCTGCGCGCGTCACGGCGCTGGATGTCGGGCAGGGGCAATGCGTCGTCGTGGAAGTCCCGGACGGGCCGTGCGTCGTACTGGACTGCGGCAGCACCAGCCTGGGCGCAACCGGCGAGCGCGTGCTGGCGCCCTACCTGTGGGAGCGCAACCGCGGCGGCATCGACATCCTGATCATCTCGCACGCGGACGCCGACCACGTGAACGGCCTGCCGCAGTTGTTTGAGCGCTTTCCGGTCGGCGTGGTTTACATCGCCGAAACGTTTGCCGATGACGAAGCGGGCGCGGCGCTGAAAGCCTGGATCGAAGAACGCACGCAGATCCGCCTGCTGCGCCGTGGCGACACGATTGAACTCGCACCGGGCCTGCTGCTGCGCTGTCTGTGGCCCGACGCAGAGTACGTGCGCGGGTTGCTGAGTGCCCGCGAGCAGCGCAACGAGGGCGGCCTGGTGCTCGAGTTGCAAGCCGGACCCACCCGCGTGCTGCTGCCGTCGGACGTTGAAACGCGCGGCCTGTCCGGCGTGCTGCCCTACGTGACGCGCGCAGATGTGCTGTTCGCGCCGCACCAGGGCAGTGCGGTGCAAAGCCTTCCTGAGATCCTGCGGCTGTTGAACCCTTCGCACGTTGTGGTGAGTGCGCGGGAGTCGTTCCCCGCGGAAGCGTCGATGGAGGCGTACTCCGCCAGCGGCGCGGCGGTCTGGAATACCTGGGAACACGGCGCCGTCACATTCGAGCTGGGCGCCGACGGCAGCATCGCGCCCGGCGCATTCCTGCCACAGGACAGGTGACCGCGCGCCGGGTGGTGACGTATACTGATGGTGAGGGCCACATGCACGGCGACCTCCAACTCTGCCCCTGCTGCGCGGCGCACCTGCGCGTGCCGGCTGCTCTGCACGTGATGCGCTGCAAAAACTGCGACGCTGAACTGACGCTGATCGACTCCGGCGGAGTGCGCGGGCTGGCGCTGTTGCCGCCGATCGGCGGTGATGTCCCCTACTCCACGCCAGAACAGCGCGCCGGACGTAACCGTCTGCCGTTTGACGGCAGTGAGTTGCTGTTTCACCGCCGCCGGCTGCTGCACACGCGCGCATCGCGCCGCCACGCGGCGTGGAGCAGCGTGTTCCTGCTCAGCGTCTGCGCGTTTGCGCTGACCTGCGTTGTGGGGATCGGCGGCGGGCGCGACCTGTTAGGCGAACACGGCGGCCGCCACGAACTTTCCGCACTGGCGTTGCTGGGCGCGATGATGGCGCTGCCGGTTCTCGGGTACTTCGCACTCTACCTGCAAGGCCGCGCGCGGCTTGCGCTCGAAGACGCCCGCAAGTGGTCCGATTAGAGCAGTTTCATCGCCTGTTCGCAGGACGAACCGCGTCGAAGGTCGAGAGTTGAATGTCGAACACGACTTCGACTTTGGACCTTCGACTACGTGCCGCGAACCGACTTGGAACGCCTCTGCGGCTAAGCCGCGGCTTCCATGTACTTGCCCATGCCGCGCAGCTTCTTGTAGCGCTCGTCCAGCAGCTTCTGGACCGGCGTGGCTTTGAGCTCGTTGAGGTGGCGCAGCAGGTACGTCTTCACCAGCTCAAAGGTCTTGCGCGGGTCGCGGTGCGCGCCGCCGTACGGCTCCGGCACGATTTCGTCCATGATGCCCAGCTCAATCAGGTCGTTCGGTGTCAGCCGCAGCACGCGCGCGGCGTCGCTGGCCTTCTTGGCGTCATGCCACAGGATCGCCGCGCACCCCTCCGGCGAGATCACGGAGTAGTAGGCGTTT
>CAZNBU010000474.1:0-2977 GCA_964571035.1 uncultured Planctomycetaceae bacterium
CGACAGGGTTCCTGCCAGCAGTGCGCATGCGCCAAGCAATGCAATCGATCGCGCAACCATGGGGTTCTCCTTGTGTGGGATGCCGCCGCATGTTTGTACGACTGTGCGCCGCGATGGTTGCGACGAACCTACGGGTTCGTGTTGAAGGCCCGTCGATAGCAGTAGACGAACCCGGATTGCCCGGCTTCGCCGATCTGGCACCCCTTCTTGGAGAAGTGCGCGATCACGCCGTCGGCGCGCTCGCCGGTAAGCGCGTTGACCGTGAAGTGCGGATTCTTTTCGCGCTTCACGGCGTGTTTCTCCAGCGCGCCGTCAGGGTCGTCGGTCACGCCCACTACGAACGCGGCGTAGTCGCGCCCGTTGCGGTAGATAAACCCTTCGATCTGCGCGATCAGGGTCTTTGAGATCAGGGACCGTTTGTCCTCTTCCGGCATGCGGGTAGTTTGCCTATCCAGCCGTCGACTTGAAAGCGGGTCGCGGCAATCCAAGCTTGTCCCGCCGCGATGGCCCGTGGTACAAGGGCGAAACACGAACGAAGGCTCAGGATGGCGAAGCGACACGTCCATCACGCGGGGTTCCTGCTGCTGGTAGGCACGGCGTTCGTGTTTGGCCAAGGGTGCTCAGCGACGAAGTTCCACCAGCGCGAGGCCCTGAACGATCGCGCGATGCAGTTCGATGAGGACTCCGGCCTCACCTACATCCGCCTGAAGATTGATGCGGCGCGCGAGGGCTCGCTGGGCGGGTTCGGGGCCGCCGAAGCGGGCGGATGCGGATGCCAGTAGCGAGGGCTGCCTGTTGCCGCATTGCTGTGCTGGCGCTGCTGGCGGCGCTGGCAGCGCCGGGTTTGCGAAGCCAGGAGACCGAAAACTCCGCCAGCCTCGATCTCTACCTTTTCAGCCAGCAGGACGAAGGCGCAAACCCGTTCGTCAACGAAGAATTCCTTTACTTCGGCGGCAGGATGGCGGCGCGGCTGAAGGTAAGCGAGGTGCTGACCATCCGCCCCACCGTGGCTGGGTCGCACATCGCGACCGGCCGCAGCCTCGATGTACCCGACACCGTGACCAACGCGAATCTGGCTGTGCGCAACGCGACCACGACCTCGGCGTCCGACGCCAATGTGACTGTGTCGTCCATGTTTGACATCACGCCCGAGGACAGCGATTGGACTGTCAGCCCGGGATTTCTTTTCACGTATCAGCCGAACTACGTTTCGCGTGGCGTCGATCTCGGGCTGAGCGCAGAGCTGTTTGGCGGCGACTTCGTTCCTTCCTTTAACTACGGGTTTCGGTGGGACTCGTTCACGGGCGGCAACCTGCGCGTAGAGGGCATCTTCGACTATGGCCTGCCGACCGAGATCAGCGATAGCGGCGTCGACCGCCGGCTGCATCGGCGGCTGACGCACAACTTCCAGGTTGGGTTCACGCAGAACCTCTCTCCTCAGTGGGTGCTGGGCGCGAACTTTCAGTACACGCGGCAGGACGGGTACATGAGTGAGCCCAACGCCAAGGTGATGATCTACGATGACGACACGCCGGTGTTTCTGGCGGATGACCGCCTGCCCAACAACCGCAATCGCTTTCAGCTCAACCTGCGCGTGCGGTACTCGCCGGCGGTCGGTTACGCACTTGGGATGGACCATAGCCTGTACGCCGACGACTGGGGCATCATCAACGGCGCGCTTGAGCCGAGCGCCGAAGGGCTGTTCGGCACCGATGTCGTGCACTGGCGCGTCTGGTATCGGATTTCATACCAGCAAGGCACGCGCTATCTGCGCGACAAACCGCAGCGCGAGTTCGATTACCAGACCGCGGATTCCGACCTTGGCACCTTCAACACCCACGGCGGCGGCGCGTTGTTTCTCTTTGAATTGCCGCGCATCGGGCCGGTAGAGTGGGTGATCCGTGTTTCCATGTACGGCATGGTCCGCAGTGATCATCTGTGGGGGTTGGGTTGGATGCTCGGTACGGAGGTTGGATGGTGATTCGCGGGGGTATTCAGTTCAGCCTGTTCGCGCTGCTGCTGATTGCGGGTTGCGCGTCGTCCCCCGTTGCCGGCACCGTAGGCGAGGTTGAAGTAGGACCGCCACCCCTTTGGTCCCTGAGTGGCGAGTTGGTCCCCTGGTCAAACGCGCGGACAAATGGACAACGCACGGTGGTGGTGTTCATGACGCCGTTCTGCGGCGTCTGCCATAAGGAGCAGCCACAAGTAGAAGCCTACGCTCGCGAACACTACCGGGATACGCAGGTCATCTATGTCGTCGCCGGCAGCGACGCCGAGCGCGCTGCCGAGCTAGCGGACGAGCGTGCCATTCAGGTCAAGGTGTACGCCGACCCCGATGGATTGTTTTCGGATTACTACGACGTCGAAAGCACGCCGACCGTGCTGGTGTTCGACGCCGCCGGGAAACTCACTGGTACCCACTCAAGCATCGACGATCTCGGGGACGGCACCCGCGCGCAGAGGCTGAAACCGATCAGCGACACCGGCCGTGAGCTTGGCACCTCGTACGACGTGGTCGTGATGGGTGCGGACGAGCAGCAGGCACGCCGCGATCTCGCATCGGCGCGGGAAGTGGTGCATGAAGCCGAGCAGCATCTTTCGGAATGGAAGTCGGACAGCGACATTTCCCGCCTGAACCGTGAAGCCGCCCGGGCCCCGGTTGAAGTGAAGGGTGATCTGCTGCGGTTGATCACGGCTTCAAGGAAGGTGTCGGACGCGACGGATGGGGCGTTTGACATCACCTGGCTGCCGCTCGGGCCGGTGTGGGAGGAAGCGCGGCGATCCGGAGTGCTGCCTACGGAGCAAAAGATTCGGTCAACACTGGAAGCAGTCGGGCGCAACAAGGTGGTCGTGAACGGCTCAAAGGTGAGGTTCACCCACCCCGACACCAGGATCGGTCTGGGCGCGGTCGCAAAGGGTTGGATCGTGGACGCGGTTTTCCTGCATCTGCGCAAGCGCGGGTACGATAACCTGATCG
>CAZNBU010000475.1:0-2971 GCA_964571035.1 uncultured Planctomycetaceae bacterium
CGTTGAGCGCGACAGGCCAGGCAATTGCAGCACCGACGTAGCGCCGGGCTTCACATCATGCAACTTCAGGAATGCAGGACAGCTCAACTACAGGAGAAAGACATGACGGGATTGACGCTTCGTGAATGGGCCCCGCCCTCGCTTCGCTCGCTGTTCCGCAGCTGGGACGAGCCGTTGTCGGGATTGCCGTCCCTTTTCGAGGAAACGGAGTTGCCCGTCGACATTTCCAGGGACAAGGAAGGCCGCGTGGTCGTTCGCGCCACCCTGCCCGGGTTCAAGAAGGACGAGATCAACGTCCGGCTCGAGAACAACACGTTGAACATCGCCGCCGAGCACAACGAGGACAGCGAGACCAAGGGCGAAGATTACTACCGCCGCGAACGCAGCTGGAAGTCGGTCAACCGCACGGTCGCACTGCCCGGCCAAGCTGAGAAGAACGGCGTGGACGCCGAGTTGAAGGACGGTGTGCTGACGGTGCGCGTGCCGCAGGCCAAGGAAGCCAAGGCACAGAGCATCAAGATCAGCTGAGACACGGCGGGGCCAGGCGGAATGTCCCCGGGACGCACAACCCCCGCGTCCCATCGGTCTGCCCCGTCGGCTAGAGCAAGGTGGCGCGGGTGTTACACGGCATCAAGCGGGCGAAGCTCTGCTTCATTCGGGCAACCGGCGCCACCTTCGCGTAAGTCAATGAAGCATTGAAACACGGAGGAATACACATGTTCTGGATCACGCTTTGGCTCGTGCTGTTTGCCGCCTGGATGTACCTGATCGGATGGCTGCCCTGGAAGAGCGCACGCGAGCAAGCGCGCCTGGCAAAGGCCGCTCGACAGCCCGCAACCCCGTCTTCGGAAATGACGACCACCAACACTGCGAACCCGCGCGGCTCGCGGGTAATGCCTGCCAGCTCACACTAACGCACCGGCAACCCAGCGGAGAGACGACAATGTTCATCGCAGAATTCGAAGCTTGGAAGATCATTATGTTGCTGTTCAGCGGCATGGCGGCTGGGTTCATCGGCGCATGGCTGTTCTGGATCTTCTGGTGGTCCGAGCGCAAGAAGCGTCTGGAGGAGAGGGGCGAGTACTACCGCGAGCGGATCCAGGGCCGCTTCGATCGACTGCATGAGCAAGCCGAGCACAAGGACTAATCTCCGGTCGCGCAGCCGAAGTCATGCCATGGGAGCCCGAAGAGCGCGAAACCGCTTGAGAAGCTGTGGACAACCTGCTGACCCATCAGGAGCAAGGACAATGAGACGAGTTGCAATCATCCTGCACAAGGACGACACCGTCGCGCCGGTCGACGACAACGGTCACCACTATGACGCGGTGAAGTTGTTCGACGTGAACGGCCAAGTCGAGATAGCGGACTTGGTCGTCGACCCGAAGTCGGACGACTTTGCGCTGTCGGTCGCGCTGGTAACGGCCAAGGCCACCGACGTGATCGGCCAGCATTTTGAGGAAGAGTGCTTCGAAGAGCTGAGCCGGCTGCGCATCCACATGTGGCTTGAGGGCCCGGATGTTGATGCGGAAACAGCCTTGCAGGCTTGGCGCGACAAACGACTGCCAGAGGCAAAGGTCGGCGCCCACGCGGTTCACGTGCCGGAGGGAATGCGTGTTCGCCACGAGTCGCCCCGTCAGCGTCACGGAAGGCACGAGCCGCCCGGCGGCGGGCGCAGTGTCAGCACACCGGGCGTGGGCCGTCTGCCCTTCTGACCGTACGGAGCGAAACGACTTTTCGACGGCTGGGAAGCGACAACACCGGCTCGAACACTGTGGGTGTCGGGAGGAAGCGGAATGCTTGTGCTGGTAACTTGGGGCTCGAAACTCGGCGGCACTGAGGGAATCGCGCGCATCATTGCCGATACCTTGGAGCAGCAGGGGTTCGAGGTTACCGCAGAGCCGGTCGAGAAGGTCACAGGCGTCAAAGCGTTCGACGCGGTCATTGTCGGTGGTGCGCTTTATGCCAACCGCTGGCCAGGCAAGCTGCGACGGTTTGTGAACCGCAACATTGCGCAACTCCGGAAAGTTCCGGTCTGGTTCTTCTCCAGCGGGCCGTTGGATGATTCCGCGGAGAAGCGAGACATTCCGCCGCCAAATCAGGCTGCCGTGCTTGCCGATCGGGTTGGCGTCAAACGGCATGTTACCTTCGGCGGCAGGCTAGAGCCGGATGCCAAAGGGTTTCCTGCGGCGGCAATGGCCAAGAAGCTCAGCGGCGATTGGCGCAACCCTGAACGGATTCGCGACTGGGCCACAAAGCTCGCAAGGGAGCTGCCTACCGCCGCGCCAGGAACGTATGTGGAACACGCGGCACGCTCCCTCATTCGATTGCTCGGCTACGGCGTCCTGGGGTGGGCGGCCGCAGCCGCGCTTGCAGGTGCCATCCTGCCCTGGGGCGGCTTTGGTGCCGCGCTAGCGGTGCACGCGATCGTTCTGCCGATCATCTTCATCTTTCTCGCGTGGCGGTACTTCCGCGTTTTGGGATCCCGCGATCCACTGCCGACCGCCGCAATCTGGACGGGGTTGACAGCCGCATTGGACCTCAGCATCGCCGCCCGCTTCACAGAGCATGGTCTGCAATTCCTTACGAGCATGCTCGGCGCCTGGTTACCATTGCTGGTAGTCTTTCTGGCCACCTGGTTCACAGGGCTCCTCATCTCGACAATGCCATGGCCGAAGCCAGCAGAATCCATGGGACAAGAAGGCCCGCAGTCTAATGGCAGACGCCACGCGGCATCAGCGCAAAGCAACTGACAATCGAATGGCTCAAGCGTCAGACCCGCGTGCGACAACGGAATCGCTGCCATGTTCGGATGAATGATCCTTGGATAGAGCGCAGGAGAGCCGTCTTGAACGAAGCAAACTGGCACTCGATGTCGGCTGGGGGAGTTCTGCAGGCACTCGGTGCGAACGAGCACGGGCTCACGTCCGCTGAAGCGGCAGCAAGGCTGGAGAAGCATGGTCCGAATGAATTG
>CAZNBU010000476.1:0-2952 GCA_964571035.1 uncultured Planctomycetaceae bacterium
CGACCGTGCGCTACAAGCATGACGAGTTGAAGGAGTTCCTGGAGGTCGCCCGCGAAGTCGGCACGCGCGACATCAAGCAGTGGGACAATGCCCCGGTAAGCCTGCGCCTGGCCGCCAACGCAGCCGAGTTCGCGGAGTTGCTGCGCAAGAGCTACTGGTCCAAATCCGGCACCCTGGGCGCGGTGCTGGAAGACGTGCGCAAGGTAATCGCCGAAACCGACGACACCGAAGTGCTGGAGCTTGCTAATCTGATAGCCAAAGCCAACGACCTGACAGACCAAGCCACCCCAACCGCCTCAGCGGGCGGGGAGTGATGGCAGGTGGCGGCACGACTTGGCACAATGCTGGTCGAGCCTTTGGAAGGGCATTTCATGCGATGCCTGCGCATGCTGATCGTCGGCCTGGGTTTTCTGGCTGTGGGGTGCAACACCCCGCAGCCAGGTGCAGGTGCGTCTGATCACCGTCAAGGCAGCAGGGGCTACGAGGTGCACACGGCGATCGTGGTTGACGGCAACTTCGGTAGTCGGCTGATCCGTGGCAAGCCCGAGCATGACGTCAATTGGGCAATCGTTTCTTCGGTCGACTCGCCAGCTCCTACTTCGGACGACCAGATCATCGAGGCTTTCGGAGCAAACAAAGCCGTATTCTTCGTCAACGATGCGATCATTAATCGCCCCAAGTGGATTGCGTTGTGCAGCATCAATCGTGGTACTGCCGCGAGCGAGTTCGAATCCGTCGAACCCTCATTGTCTGCCGACGGCGTTCTGTCTCTGAAAGTCAAACTCAGGGTCGCGGCGTACGTTCGATGGACACCGCGGGAGGCAGACCCCACATTGGTCGTCGCGCTCACCGACGCACGACCAATTCATGGGATCGTCGTCCGATTGGACTCCCGGATCGGAGTATCATACGACGACGTGTTTTATGAAGAACACTGCACGACCTCTCACGCCGAAGTCTCGTTCCGGTAGCAACCAAGCCACCATGGTCCTGATCAGTCAGTTGTAGTGGGGCGGGCCAATCCTGCCCGCCAGAGAAACTGACGCGCGGGCAGGATTGCCCAATGCTGCGTAGTTAAGGAAATCAAGTCGGACAGCGGCGTATGCCGGTAATCGGCAAGTTGCGCGGCTTGGCTTGAGGCGGTCGAATCCATCGGCGCCGCCTTGGCGGCGCCACGATTGTAGCCTGGGGTGACGAGCGCTTCGCGCGAGGAACCCCAGGACAACCCGGCCAACGATCCCAAGCCCGCGGAGCGGGCGGCCTACCGGCGCGTGTGCGCGCAGGATCGATTGCCGCGCCAAGGCGCGGCTCGGTCGCCCGCTACGCGGGCTCTGTTGTGGGGGTGTGCGTTTTCCTGGGGCTGCCGCGCCCGCCTTTGGCGGTCTTGGCGCCCCAGGCTACAATCGTGGCGCCCGCAAGCGGGCGCCCTAACTACGCAGCATTGGGCAGGATTGCCCGCGCCACTTCATGAATCTTGAAGGTGACTTCCTATGCGTCGAGCGAAACAAGCTTCAACGCTTTGCGCGTTGCTGACGAGATTGCGGCGGATTGCGCATCCTTGGGTGTGAACCAGCTTCCTGCCTTGGCGGCCGCTTTCATTTCCGCGCGCTGGACGCATAGCTCCAGGTCGATGTTCATGATGTTGTGGCGTACGGACTTTGGCTCGCCGACCGGTCGGTACGGGCCGATCAGGGCGCGCAGCTTGCCTGTCGGCGGGCCGTTGCCGTTCCACTCGGCATGTGGGAACTCCCATAGCCCAGCGGGCAGCGGGGTTGTGCGGTCCTGCTCGGGTCTGCGCATCAGCAGCACGCGACCGCGGCGGTCCTGCACTGCAACCAAAAGATAGCGTGCGAGGCGCTTGGCTGCCTTGGGTGTGGCGGCTGGAAATGCCAGCGGGTTGCCTTGTTTGTGCGCGCCGCACTTTCTCTTTGCCGGGCAGGCGTTGCACTGTGGGTTGCGTGGCGTGCAGACCGTGGCGCCTAGCTCCATCAGAGCCTGATTAAGGACTCGGGGGTCGTGGCCTTCATTGGCTCCGTCTTCTACCCAGCGCCGGGCGAGGTCCCACGTTTCGCGGGCGGCGTTCGCTGTGGGGTCGGCGATGCAATGCCAGCGCGCGAACACTCGCTGCACGTTGCCGTCCACGATCGGTTGCGGGTGATTGAACGCGATGCTGGTGATGGCACCGGCTGTGTAGCGGCCGATGCCGGGGAGTTTGAGCAGCGTTGCCGCGTCGCGGGGCACGCGGGCGCCGTGGTTGGCGACGATCTCGCGGGCGGCTGCGTGTAACTGGCGGGCGCGGCGGTAGTACCCGAGCCCGGACCACGCCTGCAATACTTCCTCGATGTCGGCGTCTGCCAGCGCGCGCACAGTGGGAAAGCGCCGCAGGAACGCGATGTACTTCTCGCGCACAGCCTCCACACGCGTCTGTTGCAGCATGATCTCGCTTACCCAGACTCGGTAGCCTGTCGGGCGGCGGCGCCATGGCAGGTCGCGAGCGTTGTGCTCGAACCAACGGCAGAGGGATTTGCGGAGGGTTGTGTGCATGGGACTTGGTTTGTGGCCGGCACCGCGCCTTGCCCACGACTTCCGTCGTGGGCTTTCATTGCTGGGTGATGGGTGTGCCGTCGGCTACGTTGTCGCCGGGGTGCACGATCACTTCGTCGCCTTCGCTCGCGCCGCTGACGATCTCGACCTCCAACCCGGTGCGTACGCCGGTCCTCACGAGCGTCCGCACGGCTTTGCCTTCGACGGCTTTGAACAATGCCGCGCCTTCGGGCGTGCTGAACACCGCGCCCGCGGGCGCTTTCAGCGTGCTGACGCGCTCGCTGAGAATCACGCGCGCCTCCACGCGGTACCCGTCGCCGAGCGCCAGCCACTTCTCATGCGGATCGGTGATGTCGATCAGCACGTTCACGCGCTGCTCTTCCACGCCAAGCGCCGAGACCGTCGTGA
>CAZNBU010000477.1:0-2951 GCA_964571035.1 uncultured Planctomycetaceae bacterium
GTTCAAGTCGCGCACCCGGGCGTTCGGATTGCGATGCATGAAGCTGTGCGATGCTTTGCCACGCAAGCGCTCCGCCGACGTTGTTGCCCGCCAGTTGCTTCGTTCAAGCCTCTCGGTAGGCGCGAACTATCGCGCCGCGTGCCGGGCAAAGTCACGCAGGGACATGATCGCCAAGCTTGCGATTGTGGAAGAGGAGGCCGACGAGTCGGTCAACTGGTTGGAGGTACTCGCCGAGAGCAGCCTGATGCCGAAGAAGCGACTCACGGCTTTACTGACGGAAGGGAACGAGATTGTCGCGATGACGGTGGCTTCGATCCGCACGCTCAAGAAGGGGGCCAAGAAGGCCTAGCGGGCGGTGGTTCAATCCAAAATCCGAAATCGGCAATCCAAAATGGGTATGGGATATTCGCCCGGCCGCATCACGCAGATTCTGGCGCTCGCACTTGCGGTGCTGTCGGTGTTCACACTTTGGGACGCATCACTGGTCACGCCTTGGGCGATCGCGATCGGCGGGTTCTGCGTGCTGGTTGCCGTGGACGCTCTGCTGCTGCCGAGGAAGCCGGCGGTGCAACTGCAACGCAACCTGCCATCCGAAGTCGGCGTCGGCGCGCCGTTCACCATGCGTCTTACGCTGACCAACGACGGCGACCCGGGGCTGACAGGCGCGCTGTACGACATGCTGCCTCATGGGGTGGAAGGCTCGCGCGACAGGCTGCCGTTCGCGCTGGCGCCAGGCGAGCAAGCCGAGTGGGAGTTCGAACTGGTGGCAGAGGATCGCGGCACCTACACGCCCGACCTCGCGACCATTGAGCTGATCGGGCCACTGCGGCTGATGCGCCGGATTGTGCGGGTCAATGCTCCCGCGACCGTGGCCGCCATCCCGGGCGTGGAGTTGCTGCGCAGTAACGAGCTGATCCTGAAAGCCGCCCGCGACGCCGACGCCGGCATCACCCGCGCGCGCGGCATCGGCCACGGCGGCGAATTCGAATCGCTGGCGCCCTACGTCCCCGGCGACCCGCCCCAGAGCGTGGACTGGAAAGCCTACGCCCGCACCGGTCAGCTTGCCGTGCGCCGCTACATCCCGGAGCGCCGCCGCCACATCCTGCTGGCCTGCGACGCCGGGCGGCTTATGGGCACGCGCGTGGACAACAAGCGTAAGGTCGATCTCGCGCTGGAATCATTGACCAAGCTTGCGGCGGCGGCTTTACAGCGCGGCGACCTGGTGGGGCTGGTGATTTTCGACGGTGAGGTGCAGACACTGCTGCCGCCGCGCGCGGGCGCCGGACAGCTGGCGCGGATTGTGCGGGCGTCGCTTTCGGTTGAGCCGAAGCATACGGAAACCGCGTTCACGCCCGCGTTCGTCGCGCTGAACAATGCTCTGCCACGCCGCGCGCTGGTGGTGCTGGCGACCGACTTTGACAACGAGGCACAAGGGTGGGAGCTGCAGCGCAACATTGCGCAGATCTCGCGCAGGCACGTAGCCATCGTCGCCGCAATGCGCGACCCCGTCTACCACGCCACGGTAGCCGCCCCGGTAGAAGACGTTTCCGGCGCCTACCGGCAACTGGCGTCGCTGACACTGCTGGAAGAGCGCCGCATGATCCTGAGCCGGGTCCACGGCACCGGCGTACATGTGATCGACGCCGAACCGGCGGAGCTCACGGGCCCGTTGCTCAACCTCTACGGAAGGATTGTCACCGGCGGGCGTCTGTAACCTCGACCACCACCCGCGTTACGCCGACTGCTCAAATTGCATGACGTAGGAGCCGCGATATATACCTCACTATCCCACAGTTTGCGCTTGACAGAACACGAGAGATAGAGAGAGAGGATGCACACGAGACTTCAAACCATCGCAAAAACGGAGAGAGCAATGAATTCCAGAGCGACAAGCTTCGCCCGGACTACCTTGGCAATCGGAACGTTTCTTGCCGTGGTCGCATGCCTAACACTGGCAACGGCTGTTACCGCGGACAGCGGTCGCTTACTTGCGCAGGATTCTGAGGTGGAGGTCTCCGACCCTCCAATTCAAAACAATCCGAATCCCGCACAGTACACTTGGCCCAGTGCGACCGGTTCGCTTTTGACAGTAAGCGGCGAAGTTTGGGTGATCGGAAACGGGTCACTGTCACTCCCTACAGCAAATCAAAACGCTTGGCGGACGGCGTGGTACGGCCACACGATGACGGGCACGATCACCGCTGAACCTAATAAAAGGTGGATACTCGATGCGGCATGCCACATGAACCTGCATTGCACAGGCAATGGTAACGATAGTTGGGGTTGGGATGACAACTACCGCGCCGAGACTACCGGTTCAGTGGAGATCAAAGGCGACTTCAACGGCTTCCATAACAAGGAGATCGCTGTCGACACCTATACGACACCCCAGGATTGGACAAACTATGCTGTACTTGGCGGGGGAGCTAATCCGAGCCTCTATACCGGACAATGGCGAGTAAAGGCTGCACCCGGATCGGATTCATCTTTAGTATTCGTATGGATGTACAACAAGGTAAAGAACGGTGGGTTGGTAGACTTTTTCATTTACACTGAAAGCAAGCAATACATGTTTGCCCACGGCGGCAATTCCTACTGTGAAGACACCAACCTGACAACCACCATTAGTAGCTATGAGTCAGACAGCGAAGGCAACCCAATCTTTGGTTGGAACGGAACTTTGACGAGTTACTATTGGGATGCGTCCAAGGGGCCATCGGGCGATTGGGCTAAGATTCACAAGTACAAAATTCCAAGCGGCGACGAAATGCCAGACGACGACTAAACGACTTGGAGTGGATAAATGAGCGACAACAATACCAGTGGCTCAGCGGACGGCGACGAGAACGAGTCGGCACGTCGCCCTATGAGAAGGTGGCCCTTGAGCGCTCGCAGTGGGGCAGTGATTTTCGTTCTGGTCGTTGCCGCGATACTAGCGGTGTATCTGTGGA
>CAZNBU010000478.1:0-2931 GCA_964571035.1 uncultured Planctomycetaceae bacterium
TGGCCCGCGATCGACATCGGCGAGTGGGGCGAAAGCGGCATCAGCGCCGTCATGCAGCGCAGCGGTGAGCTGGAAGACATCGGGTTCCGCGGCGGCGATGTGGAAAAGCACATCAACACACTGCGCGGCGCGCTGCCGGGCACCGGGTTCTCAAGCCTGCTGCTGGATCAACTCGCCCGCGACGCTGACAACGACCCGGACGTCTTCAAGGCGCGCCTGCTGCTGCGCTGGTTCGATGACGAGAACCTGACCATTCTCAAGCCCAGCGCCGGCAAGGGCTACGAGCTGAACCTGCGCAACCTGTTCAAGCAGGTGCCGCTGGTCGCAGCCGTCGGCAGCGGCAGCCCGGTCGCGGGCACGCCCCCCGGCGAGCCGATCCCGTACCCCGGCGTAAGCGCCACCATCATCGAGGGCAAGGTCGAAAGCTGGCTGAGCAAGTTCGGCCTGCAACCGGAAGAAGTGCTGGCGGGCGAAGTGCACCCCGACGACGCGGTCAAGCGCCACCTGCCCGCGGACATCCCGGCCGTGTTCAGCAAAGCCAAAGAGCGCGTGCTGGGTGAGGTGCTGCGCTTTGAGATGGGGCTGAACGACCTGGGTTTCAAGCCCGAGAACGACATCAAGCGCCTGCTGACCGGCACAGACATCGGGTTCGACAAGCTGCGCCAGCGCGCGGTGAACGAAGCGGCGCGCGAGGTGGACGTCAACGGCAAGCAGCTGGCCAAGCTGTTCCAGTACATGCTGCCCGACGGCCGCCCGCAGCAGGAGGAAATGAGCCTGCTGCATTACCTGGATTTCTACGGCCCCGATTTTCTGGAGGGCCTGAGGGCAGCACTGCAGTTCGACGACGTAAGGCACCAGGCGGTCTACCTGGCCGAGCAGACGGCGCCGTAGGGGCGACGCTTGCGTCGCCCTCGACTGACGCCTGCTCGGGCAAAGAGGCAACGACAACTTTCTTCGCGGTACGTGTGACGCCATGTTGCACGTGCACAGGGCCCAGGGTGTTTGGCGGCACCCCGGGCCCGCCCCATTTGGGGCTAGCACGCCTGTCGCCATGCAGATTAGAATTGTCAAAGCCAGCCACTTCTGACTTGCCGAACAAGTACAGTGTTCGGGCTGTAGAGCAGAACTGCCATGAGTGACCGAAAACTCCGATTCCTGCTGGGCGACAAGGCCACAGCGCCGGGAGACATCAGTTGGGATGATCTCAAGTTCGTTGTCGACCAGTTCAGGTCAGCCATACTGTCCCGGTACCGGGAACGTGGCGGGCGATCAGAAAAGGCCCAGTTCTCCTTGGTTGCCATCGAAACCGGGTCGGTGGTTCCGGTCTTGGCATACGACGATCCGCTCGCGCCGGCTGTTGAGGACGTCACTCAAGCGGTTATGAGCCGGGACTTTGGTGCCTTGATTCCAGATACAACTTCTCATCTATACGAGATCGAACGACGCATGAGTTCGCGCAACGTGCGTTGGGCGGTGTCGCTGTCTAGCCGTTCGCCGAAGAAGGACGAGTACGTTTCGGAGAAACGCCCACTACCGGAGGCCCCACAGTTCATCGAGGGATGGACCGTGCTCTACGGTGAGTGTGTGCGCGCTGGAGGTGAGAAACCGAAGATTCGGCTGCGGCTACCCAACAACACCATACTTTCCGTTCCGTGCACCAAGAACATTGCGCAGCAAGCGGCTACACGCCTATACCGAACGATTGCCTTGAAGGGTGCCGCCAAGTGGCGCCCAGACGGAATGACCGTCGTAGAATTCCGAGCGCAGGAGTGGATTCCTTACAAGGGAGGCAACGTCGCACAGGCCTTGAAGAGCCTTCGCGAAGTGGCTGGAGAACCCTGGCGAGGCAAAAGCGTCGTTGACCAGTATCGCGCGCTCCGGGAGGACGAGTAGATGCCGATGAACATCGTGTTCATCGACAACATGGTCCTCTCATGGCTGATGCAAGATGAGCCGGTCGAGGGCGAAGAGGACCGTTGGCGACGAGCGAATCAAGTTCCGGAGCAAGCGCAGGCTCAGGACGAAGTGCTGGCGATCGCGGCCCCGGCGCTTGCCGAGTTTCTTACACAGTACGAAAAGGATCATCACACTCGAATCATCGCGGAGTTGGGCAAGTCGTTTCAGATACACGCGTTTGACGCGGCCGCAGCATCGGTGGCAGCCGCACTGCGACGTGCGCCCGGCAAGAAGCAACTCGCGTGGAAAGAGGCACGTGACGCGTCCGGCCTCTCATCCCACGACATCAAGTCAGACATCACGATTGTGGCAACTGCAATTTCATCTGGCGCGAAGGGCATCGTCACCCACGACACCGGCATCCTGACACTCGCCGAGCATCCTTACGTCAGACACGTCGGATTTGAGGTTCGTGGCCTGCCAGCGGTTCAGACCAAGCTCTTCTCCAGTGATGAGGAGTAACTTGGGCGCTTTCGCATGCCATAGATTCGTGAAGTACCGTGGCGCGAGCGTTTCTGGACCGCTAAACTCCGGGCATGCAGCGGACTACACAGGCTGATCTTCAGACCATTCGCGCGGCGCTTGAGGCCAACTCGCGCCTTACCTCGCTTTCGGGCGGGGCGCTGCTTACCTCGGGCTTCCTTACCTTCCTTGCTGCCGGGTTCACCGCGCAGGCCGGCCTTGCCGTTGCCGCCGCGCGCGAGGCGCTGGCTGGTGAAGCCCTGCGCCAGATGGTCTTGCTGTGGTCGTCGATCCTGGTGTTGTCGGCTGTGCTCAACCTGATGGGCATGCTGCGCCGCGCGCGCTCCGACGGTCAGCCGCTTGCCACCCGCCTTGGCCGCCGCGTGCTGTTCGCGATGCTGCCCGCGCTTGCGGTCGGCGGCGCGCTTACACTGGCGTTTGCGCTGAACGGCGGACTGCAAGGGATCTTCTCGGTCTGGATGCTGTGCTATGGCGCGGCCCTGATTGCGGCTT
>CAZNBU010000479.1:0-2927 GCA_964571035.1 uncultured Planctomycetaceae bacterium
CCCGACGTGCCCCTACACTTTTCGGCGTTCCACCCCGACTTCAAGATGATGGACATCGAGCCCACCCCCGCCGCCACACTCACCCGCGCCCGCGACATCGCCATCAAACATGGCGTGCGCTACGCCTACACCGGCAACGTGCACGACACCGAAGGCGACACCACGCGCTGCCACAATTGCGGCGAGACGCTGATCGTGCGCGACTGGTACAACCTGCTGAAGTGGAATCTCAAGGAGGGCAAGTGCGCCAAGTGCGCCACGCCGCTGCCGGGAGTATTCGAAAGCAAACCCGGCAACTGGGGCGCGCGGCGACAGCCTGTGCGCCTGCGCGACGTGGCGTAGCTACTGCGGCAGTTCCTTGATGAGTTCCGCCACGGTGGCCTGCACGTCTTCGGGCAGGTCGGCACGGCCGTCGAGGTTGCCCAGCGTCTCGCGCACCTTTTTGAACGCTTCGGTCAGGCGCTCGTTTTCATCCAGCACCATGTTGTTGAACTCATCGCCCACCAGCGAGCGCTCTTTCTGCGCCTTGGCGAACCCGTACTGCACGCCCTGCTCATAGGCTTCGGACTGCGCTTCCTTCATCTGCCCGCCGGTCCACAGCAGCACACCCATGCATCCCAGCGCGCCAACCGCCAGCCCGCAAATCGCACCCAATCCGATCGCCTGTTTGCTGCCCATGCTTCACCCGCGTTCTTCCGGCTCAAGAATCACTTCTACGCCCGTGGGCGCCGCAGCCCCCACCGTAAACTGCACCTGCGCGCGCTTGCACCCGCGATGCGTCAGCACCAGCGTGTAGCTGCCCGGCACAACATCGTTCAATCGCAGATTTCCCGTGAACCGCCCGCCGCCGAAGTACAGCCCGCTCACCCGGCCCTGCCCGTCCAGCAGGTACGCCAGCGTCGAGGAATCCAGCAGCGGCCCGCCGTGTGCCACGCGCCACGGCACGGTCACGCTGATGCCCTGCGGCGCCACCACAATGTCGGCGGCGACCGGCGTGTCGTCGGGGGCGATCAGCACAGTCTCGCTGAACGCGGTGCCGGTTTCGGCGCCGTCGTGATACCCGCCGACGCGCGCGATCATCTGCGCCCCGTTCTCCAGGCGCTCGGCTGTGTACCACCCGTTTTCGTCCGTCACGACATACGCAGCCAGCAGCGCGCGCTCAAACTGCGCGCTCAGGTTGGTTACCGCGACTCGCGCGTTGCGTACTGGTTGACCGTCCGGGTACATCACGCGCCCGCGCATCACGCCGTTGGCGCGCGGCAGCTTGATGTCGATCTCGCTGATGCCTGCTTTCGCGACGCTGACGGGCGCCGCGAATTGGGCAGCCACATCCCCCTGCGTCTTCAGCGCGCAGAACACCCACTCGCCGGGGAACAGGTTGTCGACCGAGTAACTGCCGTCAGGGCCGGTGTAGAGCGTGCCGGCGTAGTACAGGTTGTCGCGCCGGTAGACATAGACGCCGGCGTTGGCGTGCGGCGAGTTGTCGTGCCGCAGCATCCGGCCGCGCAGGTGGCTTACCGGGCCGAGTTCAACATTGAACGTCGCGCCTTCCTCCTCCAGCTCGACCTTGCGGGCGGTGTAGTGGTACGCGGGGATACTCACAAAGTACGTCCCCAGCGGCAGCGCGTCGGTGGTGTACGCCCCTTGCGTGTCGGTCTGCACCTTCGCGACGAGCTTGCTGGCGTCCCAGACTTCCACCTCAGTCGCGCCGGGCAGCGGCGACCCGCCTGAGGTGCAGGTGCCCGCGATCGTGGCGCCGCGCTTCATGATCACCTGCTGCGGCGGCGCCTCAGCCACCTTGTCGGTGACGTCCGCCGTCACGCGCATTGCAACTTTCGCGTACCCGGGTTTCTCGAACACCGCGTCCACGCGCATGCTCGACAACCCGGTAAACGTGATCAACCCGTCCGCGCCGGTGGTCTGCGTCACCGTGTACACTGGCAGAGTCGCTGTCACACCGGGCAGCGGCTCGCCGGTCTCTTCATCTGTGACCCGTACGCGCGCTTCAAACCCGGCTTTGCCAAGCTCGATGTCGCGCTCAATGTCGTACTCGCCCGCCTTGGGCGTCACGCGGATCGCGCTGCCGAGGTACGCCTGGTGCAGCACGCGAACGATGAACTCGCCCGAGGCGATGCCCTCAATCCGGTACGCGCCGTCGTCGCCGGTCTTCACCTTGGCGCCGCCGACAATCACATCCGCACCCGCGATCGGCAGCTTGGGCTCATTCTTCTCGCGGATCACGCCATGCACCGCGTACCCGGCATCCATGAACAGGATGCCGAGGTTGATCTCCTCACCCGCCTGCGGCTGATAGTCGGCGCTCACGTCGCTGCGGCCGGGAGAGCTTACCCGCAACCGCACGCCCGCCGGCTCCACCTCTGCCCAGAACTTGCCCTCGGCGTCCGGGCCGACGCTTTGCGCGACGCGCGTGTACTTGCCGGCTGCGTTGTCGGCGCGGAACGTCGCGGTCACCACCGGCAACCCGGTCGTGGTCATCAACTGTCCGCGCAGGATCACGTTGCCGGACGGCTCCAGCACAAAGTTGACGCCCTCCGCGCCGCTGCGCACCGGGTAGCGCTGCTGCGACTTGCGACCAGCCGCGACCACCGTGACCGTGTTGTGCTGGCTCTCAGGCTGGCACTTCACGGCGTAGAAACCGGCTTCGTCGGTGAACGCTTCTGTGTGAAAGTGCTGCGCGGGCTCCGAGTACAGGTCGCACGCAACGCGGGCCTGCGCCACCGGCTCGCCCTGCGCGTCGCGCACGACGCCGGTAATGGCTGCGCCCGGCTCAAGCGTAACGGTCAGGCGCGCGGGCGGGTGGACGTTGTTGAGAATGCGCGGCACGTACCCGTCGAGCGTTGCGACCAAGCGGTGCGCCGCGGGCGTCAGGTTGCGGAACTCGAATGCACCATCGCCGGTTGTCGAAG
>CAZNBU010000480.1:0-2906 GCA_964571035.1 uncultured Planctomycetaceae bacterium
AGATCGACATCACGGCCGCCGACGACGGCGCGGTCGCCCTGCACCTCAACATCGGCAGCGACGACGCCGACGAAGGCACCTACGTCAACCGCATCCGCGGCAACACGGGCACCGAAGAGAAGGAAGAAGAAGATTGCTCAACGCACGAGGGCTCGCGCCCGGGCATCCTGATGCTGCTGGCGGCGCTTGGCGCGTGCGGCGTCGCGTTGCGCTTCCGGGGCTCGCGCGGATAGGTGCAGCCATTGCGGATGGGTGGTCAGCGCCGATAATCGCGGCGGATGATCGACCACCCGTACATTTCCGATCCTGAGTACTCCACCACCGTCGTCTCATGGTTCGACGGTGGTCTTCATTTTTTCAGGCGCGTGCCGCCGGACGGCATCGCGTTCTTCAACGTCTTTCACCTCGCCTACGGCCTGATCTTCGCCGTCGCGCTCTGGTGGTGCTATCGCTGGTGGCGCCAGGGCACGTTTCGCGTGCGCAAGCGCCAGGTGCTCGACAGTGTGCTGGTCGCTGTGGTTGCGATCATTGTTGGCGGCCGACTTGGCGAGGCGATGTTCTACCAGCCGGAGTACTTCTTTTCGGAGCCGTCACGGCTGCTGTTCAACGCCTCCGGGTTCACGATTCACGGCATGATCCTTGGCGTCGTGATCGCGTTCTGGTTCTGGGCGCGCTGGATCAAACGGCCGTGGTTCCACCTGCTCGACCAGTCGGTCATCTTTGTCGCGTTCGGCACGCCGCTGGGGCGCATCGCCAACTTTCTTTCGGGCGATCTGTGGGGCCGCGAGACCGACGTGCCTTGGGGCGTGCGCTTTCCGCTGCGCGGCCCGCTGTTTCGCAACGTGCTGGCAAATGATCAAGGCGAGACATTCGTGCAGGTATATCCCCAAAAGGACGGATGGACCTGGCCATGGCAGACGGTCGAATCCGGTCGGCCATGGCTGGAAAGATGGCAACTGGATCAGGGGTACCAAATCCGTTCGGACGCGGAGTTGATGTACTATCCGGTC
Organism: uncultured Planctomycetaceae bacterium; assembly: GCA_964571035.1. GTDB lineage: Bacteria > Planctomycetota > UBA8742 > UBA2392 > UBA2392 > JADJRK01. The sequence goes on from CAZNBU010000480.1 coordinate 1,011, forward strand.
GGCGGACCCGACTCGTTGGAGTTCGAGGCCGTGCGGCAGCTCGTCACAACGCCGCGCCATCCAAGCCAACTCTACCAAGCGTTGGCTGAGGGCGTGGTGTTGCTTGTGATCCTGCTGCTGGTGCGGCGGCGCGCGAAGTACGTGGGCCAGTTGTCCGCCTGGTTTCTCGTGTGCTACGGGGTCCTGCGGGCGTTCACGGAGCTGTTCCGTCAGCCGGAGCCGGGGTTGGGCTACCTGCTTGGGCTGACAAGGGGCCAACTGCTGAGCCTGAGCATGGTCGCCGCGGGCGCGTTCCTGTTCTGGTGGGTGCATCGCCGGCGTCAGCGCATCGACAGCATCCCCACTGACGCGCCCGGAGTTCCCCTACCGGAAACCGCGCCCGCCACGTCCTGAGGCGTGATTCGGCCTTGCGCAAAATCAATTTGCGAAATCGCCGTTGCACGGCGTCAACACCGGCCCGCAACCGGCTTGGTGACGCCATTTTGCATTCGCTCAACGGGTGAAGTTTGCGTTTGCGCCATGCACTTCTGCATGCGCGCCATTCTTTTGCTGCGTTCGCACAACCACGGGGTATCTATATTTCATGTTTTTGGTGTTTTAGCTGTTATTTGGATTCGCCCACGGAAGGGCCCTGATGAAGACCAGCCTACTATGCGCCGCCCTCGCGGTCCTCCTTGCCCCCTGCTGTTTCGCCTCTGAGGCACCGATTGCCCCCGCGCTGCACCGGGTATGCCTGGCTGCGCAGGATGACAAAGGATGGCAGGCGGAAGCGAAGCGTTTCAACGTACCGACTGACAACTCGGGCCGCGTGCTTGTAAGCGTGGACGCCAACGCACGCTTTCAAACATGGAAAGACGGCGAGCTCATCCGGACGCAAGAGCGCTTTCCCACCGACATCGCGCAACGCCTGGCAGCGGAGTTCCCCGGCACCGCGGTGCTGCCAGAATCCACTGACCGCTACCTGGTGCTGCGCGCAGCGCCGCGCGACCTGCTTGGCATTGCAGCCTATTGCGCAACACAGGCCAAGCACAGCGTGATGGTCCCCTGGAACCCGCCCGCCGCATGCTTCGGCGGAGTAACCAGCGAAGGCGTCCAGCGCACGAACGCAGCCCAGCTTCATACAGCCGGCCTGCGCGGCGCGGGCCAGTCCGTTGCCGTGCTCGACCTCGGGTTTCGCGGCGCACGCGGCGGCGTCGCGGGCGAGCTGGGCACGTACTACACGCTTCCCAACCAGCAGGAGTTCGAAGCAAGCATCCACGGGACCGCGTGCGCGGAAGTCATACGCGACATCGCCCCGGATGCGGGCTTGTGCCTGTATGGACTCTACGGCGTCGGCCCGGAAGGCGCGGCTGGCGACGCTCTCGCGCAGGGCTGCAGCGTGATGAGCGTATCGCTGGCTTGGATGGGCTACCCCGAGAACGGCCCCGAGTGCGATGCCGTTCGCTACGCCGTAAGCAACGGGCTTGCGTGGGTGAACGCCTCCGGCAACTGGCGCCAGCGCCACTACTGGGAATCGGCAGGGCAACCCGGCGCGATCGAGTTCGCGCCCGGCGTCACGTTGAACCAGGTGGTCGCTATCGACGGGCTGGTCGAGGTCGGGTTCAGTTTCGAAGCGCCCGACGAGACATATGCCCGCTACAAAGCCGTGATGTACGAGCGCGCCGGCGGGAACACAGTTCCGGTCGCGCAGGGCAATGCACTCAGCTACTACCAATACATCTCGTATGCGGCCAAATCCGGCGCCAGTTACTTCGTCGGCATTGAGCAGGTGCAGAACGGCGCGCCCGGCAAGCTGCGCATCCAGTCGTTTCAGAACCGGCTTCAGTACTTTGTGGAGGCTGGAAGCGTCTCGAACCCGGCGGCCGTGCGCGAAGCGATCTTTGTGGGCGGGGTGGA
>CAZNBU010000481.1:0-2898 GCA_964571035.1 uncultured Planctomycetaceae bacterium
AATCGGGACGAAAATTCCCCTACTTTTTAGGCGCTGGGCATGTGGCCGTTTCTCAAAAAAGCACGCGCATCCAAGAACTCAGACCCCCAGGGTGCAGGGGCGGCTCGTCGCAAGCCGATGCGGTTCGAGGACCTGGTTGCCGACATGGGCGACTTCAGCGACCTCGCCACTCACGACGTCGCGCTCAAGTTCTGGCTGCCAGAGCCAGTGAGCTTCGCGCTCACGGAGATGGGAGAATTGGGCGGCGAGTCGAGAAGCGAGATGTTGCGCCGTTTCCTCACCCAACACTCCTATGGCGTGTATGCCGCCCACGTCATGAGCGCCGCCGTCCCGGAGATTTTCAGGGACCCGCCCCCAGTGATGTTCAGCAGGTCCGCTCCCACGCCTCCTCCCGGCAAGGTTCGGGTCGATACCTACTGGGTGCCCGAGTTCGGCAAGAACGTCGCGCCCATCAAGGTCTGGGTTCCGTCCAGATTACGTAACGACCTGGAAGCGCTGGCGGCCCACGTCGACATCACGCTCTCGCAGTACGTGCGCGAAATCGTGATCTCACGCCTGCTCGGGCACGGCGCCCTACCGAAACGGCCACAGATGCTCGAGGCTGCGCCGCTGTCCTCTGTTGAAGATTGGTGCGAGGGACGTCAGGTGCCGATGCGGTTGGCCACAGAAGAAGAGTTCTGGGATCACCCACACGGCGAGCACACGGTGGAGTGGAAGGATGAGCCGACTTCGTCGGCATGAGCCATCCGCCGCAATGGCTTTGACTGGTGGGGTACGGTTGCCCCCGCGAAACCGACCTCAATGTGATGCATAGCAGCAGATCGGGCTCGTGGGACGGTGCGGGTTGTGGCGAAAACCCAGACGGCCTCTGGAGAATTCGTCGTCATTCCGCAGGGCCATCGGGGCCGACCTTGTACCCCATCGCACGGTAACCGCGCTGCCGCTTGTCCCACATCCGCAGTAACGCCGGATGACCCGCATCCACGAAATCGATGATCCGTACGTCGGTCTTGCTAGCGTGCTCCCGGTGCAGGCGTCCGGCGTACTGCTGCAGAGTGCCCTTCCAGGACACAGGCATGGCCAGCACCAGCGTGTCGAGGGGCGGGTGATCGAAACCCTCGCCAACCAGCTTCCCGATCGAAAGAAGAACGCGCGGCGCGTCGGGCGGTAGTGCATCCAGGTCAGCGACCAGCGCCGCTCGCTGCTTTCTGGACATTCGACCGTGCAGAACGAAAGGCGCGGGCTCCAATCCATCAAGGGTTGCCTTGATCGCATCAAGGTGTTCAGTACGTTCGGTCAGGACCAGCACCTTGCGCCCCTGCCCGAGGGCATCGCGCACCTCGTCGGCGATAGCTTCAGTTCTGGCCCGGTCATTGGCGAGATGCCGAAAAACGTCCTGGATGCCTGCATCGGTCGGCAGGTCGATCCGTGTGAAGCGCGAACGCGGCAGCACTTCGAGATCGTGCGGTGCACCGACTGGCTTCGCCGCCGTGTATCGGATCGGCCCGCACTGCATGAAGATGATGGGCTGCTGACCATCACGGCGGATGGGCGTTGCCGTCAGTCCCCGCACGTATTTGGCCTTGGACCGTTTCAGGATCGCGTCGAATGACACTGCGCCGACATGATGGCACTCGTCCACAATCACCTGCCCGTAGTTTTCGACCAGTGGGTTGACCTCGCCCTGGCGGGACAAGGATTGCATAACGGCGATGTCTATCTTGCCCGTGGGCTTGGCCTTGCCACCGCCAATGGTGCCGACCACACCCTGACCAACACCCAGGAAGGCTTGCAGACGCTCCTGCCACTGCTTGAGCAGTTCTGTGCGATGCACCAGCACCAGGGTGTTCACGCCCCGCCGCGCGATCATTGCGGCGGCGGTGACCGTCTTGCCGAAGGCTGTCGGAGCGCAGAGCACGCCGGTGTCGTGGTGCAGCATTCCGGCAACTGCGGCTTCCTGGTCCAAACGCAAAGTGCCGGCAAAGGCGACATCGATGGGGTCGCCGCCGAAGCGCTCATCCCGCAAATCACAGGCGATACCGTTGTCCCGCAGTAGATCCAGGGCAGCATCGAGGCAACCGCGAGGCAAAGCGATGTGCTGCGGGTAGTTCTCCGCATTGCCGACGACGCGCGGCTTGCCCCACACCGAGATCCGCATGGCCTGAGCCTTGTAGAACTCTGGGTTCTGGAAGGCGGCCAGACGAATCAGACGATTGGCGAGTACCTGCGGCAGTTGGGCCTTCTCAAAATAGATCAGGTTGGCCAGCGTCACGGTCAGGGACTTGGGCATCTGCCCGGCCAGCTTCTTGATTGACGTGCTCTGCCGCTTCCAAGGTGTGGCCAACTCTTCATCTTCGATGAATGTCACATCCAACGGGTGGACGCCGCCCGTCGCCAGCAGGATGGTCGGTTCGATGTCGTGCGGCGCCATCGGCCGGACGGACGCCAGGAACGCCCACTGATCCGGGTATGGCCGCAGGTCAGCATCAACGAATACGCTGCAGCCACTCCCGCGAGGCCGTTTCTGCAACGGTAAGGCGATCAGGTTGCCGAAGCCGCCCTTGGGCATCGTGTCCTGGTTCGGAAACAGGCGGTCGTAAGACTCCAGCTTCAGTTGCCGGGTACGCGAACAGGTATGGCTGATGATGGCCGTACCCAGGCGCCGGGCGTCACGGGCGGCAACGCGACTGGCGAAGAACACCCACGCGTGTGCGCCCTTGCCTGATCTTGAAATTTCCAGCACGGCCGGAACGCCCAGTTCCTCGCAGGACTGCATAAAGGCGCGCGCGTCATCGCGCCAGGCAGCTTCGTCAAAATCGACCGCCAGGAAGTAACAGGTGTCATCTTCCAGCAGCGGATAGACCCCGACCGTGTGCTCGCCAGCAAGATGGTCATAGA
>CAZNBU010000482.1:0-2897 GCA_964571035.1 uncultured Planctomycetaceae bacterium
TAGAGATCAGGAACCTTGTCCTGCGCGCCGGCGGTGCCCAGCAGCGCAAGGGTGACTACCGCGATTGCGAGTGTGCGCACGGGGTTCCTACTTGATGACAGCCCGCACCGGCCGTGTGGGATCGCGGTTTTCCTTCGTCCAGCGATCCACGGTTACCCATTCGCGGCGGCCGTCCCAACTGCCGCGCGCGAGTTTCTTTTCTGTCTTGCGCCCGCGCTCCTCCACTTCCGAGACCACGCTGACGTCCGGGAAGCAGCGCGGGTAGCGGTCGCGCAACTGGTAGTACCAGCCGTACAGGTACAGCGCCTTCTGGTGATCGTACAGCGAAAGCCAGATCGTCTCGTCCACCCGTACCTTCAGCGTGCATTTGGTGACTTTGCCTTGCAGCTCTTTGGCCGACCCGCCCAGGTTGTAGGCGCCCAGGGCGTCGTTCGGCACCGCGATCTCGAGGTAGCGGGTGACGATCATCCGCGGCTGTGCCTCGGCGGTCCAGTCGAGCAGCATCTTGCCGGCTTCTTCCGCTTCCTTGTTGTTGCCGAGGTCCGGGTTGAAGCTGGCGCGTGCTTCCACGATGCTCTTGCGATCCGCCTGTTCTTTGGCTTCGCGCTCCTCAAGCTGGTCCAGCCCCGCGCGCACGCGGTCGACGCGTTTGGCGAAATCGTCCACCGCCTGTTGCAGGGCTTTGTCTTCGGGTTTCAGGTCGCCCGCATCCTTGGCGATCTTGCGCGCTTCGCGGAAGTCTCGGGCGTAGAGATACTGCTCGGCCAGCAGCATCAGCAGGTCGGGGCTGCGGCCGCTCGGCACCAGCGTCAGGTAGTTCTCCAGCGTTTTCAGCGCCTCGGCGTACTTGAAGTTGGCGATCATCGCCCGCGCCAGGCCCATGCGGGCGGGAGCGTTGCGCGGCTCCTCGCGTGCGAGTTCACGGTACGCGTCCTCAGCCGCCGGCGCCTGGTTGGCCTTGAGCAGATCTTCTGCGGACTTCAGGCGTTCGTCGAACGTCGCGTCCTTTTCGATGCGGTCGATGCGGGTGCGTTCAATCGAGATCACACCTTTGCCCGCCTCGACATCCACCTGCACCTTCACGGCAGTGTCGGTCTGCTCCAGCACCTTGCCGGAAACCCGGCTGCCGGAACGCAGGTACACGGTGTCGCCGGTCGCCGTTGTGGCGGCGGCAATAACCAGCGCTAGGGCAGGGATAAGCGGGCGCAGCAACCTCATGCCTTAAGGGTAGCGGCAGGTGCGGCGCGAGCAACTACAACACCGCGCAGCTTCGCGAATCCGCAGTAACCGGCAGCACATCGCGCAGGTAGCGCAGGAGGTTGCGGCCGAACACTCGCTCGATCTCGCCGTCCGCAAGGCCGCGTTTTCTGAGGGCGCGCTCAAGGTTCGGCAGATCGCCGACGTGCCGCAGGTCGGCGCAGGTGTCTGCAAACCCGTCGAAGTCGCCGCCCAGGCCCACATGCTCAAGGCCGCAGACGTTAATGGCGTGCAGGATGTGGTCGGCTACATCGTCGCAGGCGGCTTGCCGCGCGCCCGGCTCAAACGCGCCGGGCAGCAGGTGGCCCGGGTAGAAGTCGATCCCGACAAACCCGCCGCGCACGGCAATCGCGCGCAGCATGGCGTCGTCGGCATTGCGGGTGATCGCCACGCGCGCCCGCACGCCGACATGAGTGATGATCGGCGGTTTGCGGGTGGCTGCCATCACGTCGTCGAACGCGGGCTGCGGCAGGTGCGCGCAATCCACGGCGACGCCCAGTTCGTTCATGCGCTCAACCAGCGCGTACCCGAAGTCGGTCAACCCGCGCCGCGGCTCCGCAACGCCGCACCCGTCGGCGACTTCATTGGCGTGGTTGTGCGTCAACCCGATGCCGCGCACGCCCAGCGCGAAAAACTCATCCAGCAACGACAGCTCGCCGCGCAGCGGACTGGCGCCTTCCAGCCACGGCATCAATCCGATGGGGCCATCGCCCACGCGGGCGGCGTCGTCAGCTGTGCGCACGGCAAAGAACGGTGAATCTTCGCGCGCCAGGTGCTCGTCCAGTACGGCAATGATCCGCCGCGCGAAATCCTCCGCCCGTTTGCCCGAATAACCAGCCGGGGTGAAGACGCTGCACACCTGCAGCACCTGCCCAATGTCGCGCATGCGGGGCACGTTGACGTGCAGCCCGCCCTCGCGCGCCAGCGGGTCAAGGCCCTCCAGCGCTACGCGAAAGAACGTGTCGGCATGGGCATCGGCGTACAGCATGCAGTCCCCCGCGCAAACATCGGCAGGCGCGTCACGCGCACTGTAGCCCGCGCGCCGCATGGCCCTATAATCCCGCCCATGATCCGATGGATGCTGGCACTGCTGCTGCTTGCCCCCGCGCTTTCCGCGCAGGGAATTGTCGTTGAAGCGCAAGCCGGCGTCGGCGGGCAGGTCGCGCCGCCGTGCACCGAGGTGCGCGTCACCATCGCCAAGCAGGAGCAGCGCGCCTTTGTCGGCCGCATCGTGATCGACCTCAGCCAGCCCGACCCGATGTCCGGCCGCCGCCGCGGCCGCTCACGCGGGACATTCGCCAGCGATGTGCTGGTGACGCAGGACGTCAACCTTGAGGAAGGCAGCGTCCAGCGCATGGTGCGCATGGAAGTGCCGGTGGCCACCACATCCGTTGACGCCACCGTGCGCCTTGAGCGTCTGGTCTCCAACAACTTCTATGAAACCGCCGCCGAAACCACGGTCTCGGAGGGCAACGGGCGCGCGAGCAACCGCAAGCTGGTCGGGTTTATCAGTCCGGTGCGGGTGGCGGGCGCTCAGCCGTACCTGTTCTTTGACCTGGTCGAGATCCCGGCGGCAGAAGTGCCGGAATCGTGGAAGGCGCTGGCGGGATTTGACGCGGTGATCCTGAACGACGATTCCA
>CAZNBU010000483.1:0-2894 GCA_964571035.1 uncultured Planctomycetaceae bacterium
GCACGACCATAGGAACCACGGGTGAACACAGGTAAACACCCGTCGCATAGGACGTGTTCAACCGTGTCCACCCGTGGTTGCTGTTTTCCTGCCCTTGTCCGCGCCCCAATTCTCTCTGTGGTCAACAGACCGGCTCGATTTTTTTATATTTTTGCTACTTTACAATTTTGATGTTTTGCGTATGCTGGCCTCGTGTTTGTGGAGGAGCGGCCTTGATCCGCCTTACCAAGCTGAACGGGCAGCCTTTGATCGTCAACGCCGATCTGATCGAGACCATCGAGCAGACGCCGGACACGGTCATCCTTCTCACAACACGCAACCGCCTGATGGTGCAGGAGACCGCCGACGAGGTCGTGGACAAGGTGCTCAAGTGGGCCCGGTCGGTTCGCGCATTCGCATCCCTGACTGACGGTACGGAGACCTGAGCATGGACCTGGGGACGGTGTTCGGGCTGGTCGTAGGCACGGTGGCCATCGCGCTGTCGATCATCATCGGCAACGGCGGCAACGTCGGCGCCATGATGGACTACATCGACGGCCCCAGCGTTTTCATCGTGTTCGGCGGCACCGTCGCCGCCCTGTTCATCAGCCACCCGGCGGGCGATCTCAAGCGTTTGTTCAGCATCGCCATGAACAGCCTCAAGACCCGCAACACCAACACCTACGAGCTGATTGAGCGCGTGGTGCAGTACTCCGACATGGCCCGCCGCAACGGGCTGCTTTCGATCGAGCACGCGATGGAGCCGACCGACGACCCGTTCCTGCGCCGCGGGCTGCGCTACGCCGTGGACGGCATGGACCGCGACCAGATCAAGGAGTCCATGGAAGCCGAGCTCGAAAACGTGATGTCGCGCCACGAGCAGGGCAAGCAGTTCTTCGACAACATCAAGGACTTCGGGCCGGCCTACGGCATGCTCGGCACGCTGATCGGCCTGGTGGGCATGCTCAAGAACCTCAGCGACCCCAAGGCGATCGGCCCCAACATGGCGGTCGCGCTGCTGACTACCATGTACGGCACGATTGTCGCCAACTTCATCGGCGGCCCGATCGGCAACAAGCTCGCCATCCGCAACGCCGAAGAGCGCCTTAACAAGGAAATCATCATCCAGGGTGTGCTCGGCATTCAAGCCGGCGAGAACCCCAAGGCCCTTAAATCCCGCCTGTTGATCTTCCTGTCGCCGCGCCTGCGCGGTGAGGAGGATGCGTAATGGCGAAAAAGAAATGCCAGAAGTGCCCGCCGCCCGCACCCGCATGGTTGGCAACGTTCGCTGACTTGAGCACGCTGCTGCTGACGTTCTTCGTGCTGCTGATCAGCATGGCGACGTTCAACCCCGTGAAGTTCGCGCAGGTGCTGGGGTATTTCCAGACCCCCACCGGCATGGGGTACAACATCCCCACGCCGATCGACCCCAAGAGCGCCGAGGAATTCTTCGTCCAGATCGTGCGCGCCAGCACCATCCGCCAGGAGACACCCGAAGGCGGCCATCAGCCGACGCTGGCCGGCGAGCAGGTGAAGGTCACGGCGCACAAGGACAACTACGTCGTCAAGTTCACCGACCGGCCGTTCTTTGAGCGCTTCGAAGTGCGCCTGACGCCCGAAGGCAAACGCCGCCTCGACGAGCTGGCCAAGCACCTGAAGGACAGCATCAACGTCATCCACGTCATCGGCCGCACGTCGGCAGACGAGGACGAGTCGGCCTTCCGCCGTGTGCTTGAGCAGTTGCCGCTGCGCAACGGCACCACGACATCGGTGCTGGCAACGCCCGAAGAAGAGTTCGAGAGGCAGTCTGGACGAGTGATCGTGCGCAAGCAGGGCATGGCGCTGATCCAGTCGCGCGACGAGCTCGGCTCGCGACGCGCCGAAACGGTGGCTGCGTACCTGAAGGCCAGCGGCATCGACCACGGCCGCATCAAGACCGTAAGTGTGGACGAGCGGGCTGAGACAGCCGAAGACAAGTTCAACGACGAAAGCGGCGCGTTCGTCTTCACCTGGGGCGGCGCGGATTCAGGCCGCACAGTTGAAGTCGTAGTCACCGGAGAAGTCGTCGCCAGACAGTGAACGTGAGGAAATCGCCATGGCAGGAGCAACCGCAGCACCCGACAAGAAGGCGCCCGCCAAGACCGAAGAGAAACCGGTCGAAAAGGGCCGTGAGCCGCTTTGGAGCCGCACCGGATTGCTGATCATGATCGGCGTCTGGGTCGCCACGCTGGCGATCGGCGTCGGCGGTGTCGCGCTGTTCATGGGCACACCCAGCGCCACCGACGTGCCCGCACGCTCTGAGAAAGAAGCCGGCGCGGGCCGCGCCTTCGGCATGATCGAGCGAGTGCAGGTCGGCCTCACCGACGAAACCGGCGACCGCCGCACCGTCACGTTCAACCTGCTGCTCGACTTCGGCGACAACCACGAGAAGGCACGCGCTGAGCTTGACCAGGCCAACTTCAAGAACGGTCTCGCGTACCAGGCGGAAGAGGTGCTGCGCGGGTACACCGTGCGGCAGGTGCAGGAGCGCAGCTTTTCGCGCGAGTTCGGCGAGGCTGTGAAGAAGCGCCTGAACGAACTGTACACCAAGGACGGGCAGGACTACGTGCGCGACATCCTGATCCAGAACCTCTCAGTCAGCGGATAGGGGCACCGATGAAACCCACAGACCACAACATCAACAAACTTCTCGACGAAGCCGGGCTGAACGAGCCACGCAAGACCGGCCCCGTGGCCAAACCCAGTGGCACGGTCGCGAAAGAGACCGCGCCCGAGCGCCCAATCGTCAACGACGCGGCGGTAACCAAGAAGAACGCCGCGCCGCGATTCCCGCAGTTCGACGAAGCCGAGAAGGGCGCGGAAGCCCAGAACGACATCGCGCTGCTGGACGGCGTGAATGTCAAGGTGCAGGTGCT
>CAZNBU010000484.1:0-2887 GCA_964571035.1 uncultured Planctomycetaceae bacterium
CGCAACCGACTGTGAACTCCACGCCCGGCAACAGGTCGATGCCGTGCTCGCGCGCAGCCGCTTCAGCCTCATCTAAACCCGAAATCGAGTCGTGGTCGGTAAGCGCAAGCGTGGTGATGCCGCGGGATGCGGCTTCTTCGATCAGGCGTGCGGGGGCGAAAACGCCGTCGGATGCGGTGGAATGGCTGTGCAGGTCGATGATGGGCTGGCGTTCACTGACAGTCATGCAGGGCCTAAGGTAGAGTCCCGGCACACCGCTGCAAAGGGGGCACCGTGAAACATCTGGCACTGGTTTGTCTTGGCGGCGCGTTCGGCTCCGGTTTGCGCTACGGCACGACACTGCTGCTGGCCCGACTAACGCCAAAGCTCGCGGCGGACTTCCCGCTGGCGACACTTGCGGTCAACTTTGTCGGATGCTTCGCAATCGGGTTGGGCGCGGGTTTGTTGTCGCGCGAAGGCATCAAGTACGGACCAGAGTTGCAGATGTTTCTGCTGGTGGGGGTGTGCGGCGGCCTGACCACCTTCAGCGCTTTCGCAAACCAGACCCTGGAACTCGCTACCGGTAAGGCGTTGCTGAACATCGGCGCGAGCGTAGTTGGCGGTCTCTTTCTGGCGTGGGTGGGGCTGCTTGTCGCGGCACCGCGGACCGTTTGATTCCCGCTTTCTGACGAACCCGCCAGCTGACGCCCAGAAACAGGGAATCGGGAGAGAGCCAGTTCTCGTTCAGTCCTCGATAGCGGAAACCTGACCCTGCTTCCGCGGAGGACAAGACATGCCGAAGCCGAAGAAGCGGGTGGTGATCTGGCTGCTCATTGCTGGTGTACCGGTCGTGCTTGCAGGGGCTGCGTTGGCGTGGTTTCTCATGCCATCCGGTCCTGAAGACTCGGGCCCGACGCTCTTCATCATTCAGCGCAGCAAGAACGCGAACGAAGTTCACTACGACGTACAGGTCGGGGCCAACGGTGAGCTGGCCGACGAGCCGGTGGTCGCGTACTGGGTTATGAAAGCCGAAGGCGGGGGTCGCGAAGACCTGAGCTACTTCGAGCGCAGAATGGCCTACGGGTTTGAAGTCCTGGAGCCGGACGGCAATGGCGATCGCGAGATGAAACTGGTCGCGTGGGAAGAACGCACGATCCGGCTTACGCGCACCGAAGACGGCAAACGCTGGCGAGCCGTAACGACGATCAATGGCGAAGATGCTTACCTGACGAAGCTGTTCATCCAGACCGATGAGAGTGGGCTGACACCATCGGTTGAGTACGTCGACCTGTTCGGCGAAACGGTCGATGGCGGCGACCCCGTGGAAGAGCGCATGCCCAACGACTGATCCGGCTTCGCCCCCGTGATTTTCGCTTCGCCCCGCCTTGCCGCCATTTGCGCGCTTCCTATACTCCCGGCCCTCCAGCAGCGTGTTCCCGGGCATGCGTCCGGGCGTTGCGGGAAAGGCCTCAAAACACCGGCCGTGCGCAAGCCACACCGCGCCCGATGCCGGAACTGGATCCCCAATATGCCAACCCGTGCCATTAACCCTTTGGTCCGTCGCTACGGGCCGAAGATTGAAGTCGTCGAAGCCGAACTTGAGAGCATCTGGAAGGACCCGCCCGAAGACCTGATGGTCCCGAGCGCGCGTCACTTCAGCGAAGATTCGCTGGTCAAGGGCCGCGTCATCGCGACCGAAAAAGACCGCATGATCATCGACATCGGCGCCAAGACCGTGGGCTACATCGACCCCCGCGAGTTCGACAAGGAAGAAGAGCGCCCCAAGATCGGCGACGAAATCACCGTCCTCATCGAAGAGCTTGAGAACGACGACGGTTTGATCGGCCTTTCAAAGCGCAAAGCCGACCGCAAGATCAACTGGGAACGCGTCGTCGAGAAGCACAAGGAAGGCGACACCGTACGCGGCAAGGTCAGCAAGAAGATCAAGGGCGGCCTGCTCATCGACATCGGCGTGCCGGCTTTCCTGCCCGCCAGCCAGGTCAGCATCCGCCGCACACGCGACATCAACGAGTTCATCGGCGACGAGCTTGAGTGCGAGATCATCAAGATCGACCAGGCGCGCGAGAACATCGTCGTCAGCGCGCGCAAACTGCAGGAGCGCACGCGCGAGCGCCTCAAGGACGCGCTGCTCAGCGAAATCGAGGAAGGCCAGATCCGCGAGGGCGTGGTCAAGAACATTGCCGACTTCGGCGCGTTCGTTGACCTGGGCGGCATCGACGGCTTGCTGCACATCACCGACATGACCTGGGGCCGCATCCAGCACCCCAGCGAAGTTGTGAAGATCAACGAGACGGTCAAGGTGAAGGTGCTCAAGGTCGATCGCGACCGCGAGCGCATCGCCCTGGGCATGAAGCAGCTTGCCGACAGCCCGTGGAAGGGCATCGCCGAGCGCTACCCTGTCGGCTCGCGCCACAAGGGCAAGGTCGTCAACATCATGAGCTACGGCGGGTTCGTGCGCCTTGAAGAAGGTATCGAGGGCCTGGTCCACGTCAGCGAAATGAGCTGGACCAAGCGCGTCAACGATCCCCGTGAAGTCGTGCAGCTTGGCGACGACGCCGAAGTCATCATCCTGGGCGTCAACGAAGAGAAGCAGGAAATCAGCCTAGGCATGAAGCAGCCCGAGGACAATCCCTGGGACAAGGTCAGCGAGCGTTATCAGCCGGGCGCCAAGGTCAAGGGCGTCGTGCGCAACCTCACGACCTACGGCGCGTTCATCGAGATCGAGCCGGGCATCGACGGCCTGCTGCACGTCAGCGACATGAGCTGGACGCGCAAGGTCAGCCATCCCAATGAAGTCGTCAAGAAGGGCGAAGAGATCGAATGCGTCGTGCTTTCCGTCGACGTCGACAAGAAGCGCATCGCCCTCGGCCTCAAGCAACTGGCGCAG
>CAZNBU010000485.1:0-2882 GCA_964571035.1 uncultured Planctomycetaceae bacterium
TCAGCACAGCCCCGGCAACCGGCGCGCCCGCCGCGTCCACCACCTGCCCGCCCATCGGGCTCATGGACTCGTTTTCGAACACAAGCCGCGCCAGGCTACTTAGCATGATGCTTTCGACTGATTGGCCCATAGTGCTACCCGAGGACGACTTCAGAGTTGGCAATCGGGTCTGGAGCAGGGTTGTCGTGTCGAAAAGACTGATTAGCGGCAGCGGGATGCCCTTTGAGGTTCCTTGAAGGAGCGCCATGCCCGGGGGCGGAAGGCCTTCGACAACATCCGCATCGCGAGGTCTTACGTTGAAGGACGGAAATGAGCGAAGGAACTCAACCTGCTTCATCTTGTGGACGCGCTGCGGATTGATCTCTCCCGTGGAGACTACGCTCAGTGCCCCGGAGAATTGCGATGCGTCGCACTCCAGCGTGTACGGCAAGTCCGGCGCCCAGAAAACGCCCAGCGCGTTCTGTTTGCCGGGCTCGAGAATCGCCAACGGCATCGCAGCCAGCACGCGGTGCGTATTCCAGGATACGCCGATCGCGCCGAGCGGGAAGTTCAGCGGTGTTTGCGGCGACACCGGGATCTCTCCCTTGAAGTTGCCTTGATTGTCCGCCGTCAGGTCGGTGATCACCGGCAGCAGTGGCCCGCCCGCGACGCCGTCGATGGGAAAGAACGTCATCAGGTGGACGACTGCCTTGGCGAGTCCTTCGCGCGCCTGCTCGCTCATCACTTTGCCCTGCACGGGCGTGGGCACCATCGGCGGCGGGTTGATGCCCTCCGCGCCCCAGGCTTCGTCCCACTCCTGCTGTTTGGTGGAGCGCCTCAGCGCGCCGGAAGTGCTCGCCGAGGCGGGCGTGCGGCCAAGCCTCGCTTGCAGCGCCGGGCGGCCGTGCTTTTCGCGCTGCAGTTCCTCGCGTTGTGCGGCGCTGATCGACTGCGGACGCGTCTGCCGGCTGGGTTGGCGCGTGCCTGATGCGGGGTTCGGATCGAGTTCGGCAGTGCGTGCCGGTTGTCGGGTGTCGGGCGCTGCGGGATCGTCGCTGTCTTCTGCTTCGAGCTTGGATGGCCGGCGCGCAGTGGGGGAAGTGGCGGAATCCTGCAAAGGCTGGTCGTCCGCGCCAACCCGGTCGGCGCTTCCGTGCGTGTCGTTGTCGCGTTCTGCGTCGCCAACGAACTCAACCCGCCCATCGCGGGCAGGCGCGGGGTCGTCGAGAAACAGAACCCACGCGCCGACGCCAGCCAGCCCAACGACCGCCAGAAGAATCAACAGAATCCGCGATTGCGACAAGGCACTCTCCCAACCCCATTCTGATTATCGGATGATGGGGCGGCAACCTTTGATCGACCGTTGCTGAAAACGCTGACGGGACGGGCGCGAAGAAAGGCAATGGGTTCAGCCACAAAAACACGAAAGCACGAAACATGCTTCGTTTCGTGCTTTCGTGTTTTTGTGGCTGTCCTGCAGTTCTTCGCGTACTTCGCAGCCTTCGCGTCAGGCTACTTCGCAGCCGCTTCCAGGTCTGCTGCGACGTCGGCTGATACTTCGGCGCCTTCGTAGGCATCGTTTACGTTGATCTTGGTGGCCTTCTTCTTTTCCTGCTTGACCATGTTGATGTGGCCGCCTTCGCCGAACTTGTTGCTGTCCCCGACGTTCTGCTCGGTCATCACGTAGTCGAAGCGGTATTCCTTCGCGACCACGCGGTCGGCGTACTCGCGCAGGTGAATGAAGTAAGCGAGGTAGTTCAGCGTCTGCAAAATCGCGCTGGGCGCCGTCTTCAGCGTGCCCCAGAACATGCGCCACGCAAAGCGCCGCTTGTCCTTGCCGCCCGCGAAGTAGTACTTCAGGATCATCATGGTCGCGAGGATCAGCTGGAACTTGGGCCTGCCCAGCGGCGCCTGAATCCACTTGCGTGTGGGATCGTCGGCGGGGCTCTTCTCGCCCGCTTTGCCGACGTGCTTGGGCACGTCGCGGTGCTTGCCCCATTGCTTGACGTTGGAAAGCCAGCGGTCGCCCACGGCGTCCCAGGTGTAGATGCGCGCGAACAGCTCGCGGTACCCGTTGATGAGCTGCTCATACGACATCTGCAACGGCTCAACGTTCGTGAAGCTGAGCGTGTTGTTGCCCTGCGCGGCTGATCGCAGTCGCCCCGCCTTTTCAAGCCGCTCGTACAGCGGCGTGCGCGGGATCGCCTGCAGGATGCCGAGCATGACAATCGGGATGCCTGACTTCTGCAGGAAGGTGTACTGGTCTTCAAAGATCAGCGGGTCGTCGTTGTCGAAGCCCACAATCATGCCCGCCACGGTCACCATGCCGTAGCTCTGGATGATCTTGATGGCGTCCACGAGAGGCGTGGCAGCGTTCTGGAACTTCTTGGTTTCTTTCAGGCCCGCGGCGCGGGGTGTTTCGACCCCAAGGAAAGCCTCGGTCACGTTCGCCCAGCGCAGCAGCTCGAGCAGCTCGACGTCGCGGCACGCGTCCACCGACATCTCGATATAGAAGCTGATCGGCACCTTGCGCGCGCGGTTCCAGTCGCCGACGGCCTTCAGCATCTTCTTGGCGTACACGCGGTCGCCGACCAGGTTGTCGTCGGCGATGGTCACGAAATCGACGCCGGCTTTGGCCCACTTTTCAAGCTCGGCGATCACGTTCTCGATCGGCTTCTGGCGCACCTTGCGGCCGTAGGTGACGATGATGTCGCAGAACTCGCAGTTGAACGGGCAACCGCGGGTGGTCTGGATGCACCCAAGGCGGTACGACCCGGTCTTCAGCAGATCAACGCGCGGCGCGGGTGTGTCGCGCATGTCGATCTTTTCTTCCTGGACGTAGTTGTCTTTGTAGTTGCCGGTCTCGTACTGCTCGAGGAAGATCTTCCAGTTGTATTCGCCTT
>CAZNBU010000486.1:0-2880 GCA_964571035.1 uncultured Planctomycetaceae bacterium
CACGGCGCCTAGACAATGCCGCTATCGCGGCGCTTGCCGGGCGTGGATGGGTGGCGGTTCGTCTCGTCGGTCGGCTCGCCGGTAAAGTCGTCCAGCTTCACTTCGGGCGGCGGCTCAGCCGGGCCTTCCGTTGCCGGGGCGGCGTCAGCAGGCGCAGCCGGGCCGGGGCGGCGCTGGCGCACGTTGGTGCGGACCAACCCGCGCGGATCACTCTTGGCCGGTGGATCGACAGCTTCGGCCGGCGGGTCGTCCTCGAAGTAGGAAACTTTCGCGTCGCCGATCCGGACCGTCGTGCCCTCCAGCAATGGGGCCATCGCCTGCGGCCGCAGCTTCTGGTTGTTGACGAATGTGCCTGACGAGCTGCCAAGGTCGCGGCACCAGGCAAACCCCTTGCTGTCGATGAACATCTGCGTGTGGACGCGCGACACCTTCATGTCGCGCAACTGCACGTCTGAGCGCGGCAGCCGCCCAAAGACGTAGTCGATCCGGCCGACGAAACGCAGCAACAGCGTGTCAGGGCCGAGTGTAATCTCGAGGTAGGGCATTCGTTGCAGCCCGCCGGGCAGTGCCCGCACAGGTATCAGCCGGAACAGCTACGATTTAACCCGTTTGGCGGCGATGCACAAGGCTACTGCGCCTGGACGGTGAAATCGGTCGCCATCGACGCCGCCTGCGATCCCGGGCGGTGCTGGACCCGCACAATATATGTGCCGGCGGGCAGGGCGACCTGCACCTGCTTGTCCTGAGCATTGCCGGTGCTGGACGCCACAATTGTACGGTCGAGCGCGTGGACGGTGAGGTCGAGCCGATGCTCATTGGCGCCATACCCGACCGCGAGATTGAGCACGTCGATCTGCACCGTCTGGGGCGCGGCGACCACCAACCGGTACACCGCGTTAGCCTGCGGCCCGAGGTCAGGGTTGGGGTTCGTGCCGGACCATGCGTCCAGGTTGCCGGCCGTTGCGACTGCCCCGATCACCAGGGGCGCCGGGAACGAGTCCGATCCCCCCACCGGCGGAAATGCCGCGCCTTGCGATGCAGCCAGCGTGTCCGCGTCTGCAAGCGAAAGCGCCGCGTCGTCGACCAGTTGCTGCATCAGGCTTGCCAGCCACGCGACCTCATAGTCGCCGGTGCGCGTGCGCAGCGCCGCGAATGCAGCAAAGAAGTCCGCCAGCGCTACCGCAGCGGGATCGGAATCCGCGTCGGCTGGGCTGCCCACACCCCCGTCCAGGATATCCCAGACAATCCGGGTGACACGGAACTCGTTGGTGTACGCGTCGCCGTTGCCCGGAAGCACGCCGGACTCGCAATCAAACTCGAACTGCACGCTGGTGGTCCCGCCCGGGTACCCGGTGGTGTCGCGATACAGCGTTGTACCCAGCAGCGCGCACCCGATGGCCGTCACCACGCCCTCGCTGTAAGCCGCGGTCGGGATCAGGTCTTCACCGGCATGCGGGCCGCCGAAGTTGTTGTCGCGGCTTTGCGCGAGTTGAAGGAAGCTGGCCCACTCGTGCGCGATCACGGTTTCGTCAAACTCGTCGTGGTCGCTGTTGAGCGAGTTTGCCGCCGGCCCGCCGCGCAGGTAGATGGTCGGGCGATTGTTGGGCCCGGTTTCGCTGGCTTCCGTGGTGTTGAAGGTGGGCAGCAGGTTCCAGCCGCTCAGCGTCGGATGGCCGTGCGCCCAGAAGACATCCAGCTCGCCCAGCGCGGGGAAGCTTGCCCCGGCTGCCTGGCGCAGACGCTGTACAGTATCCAGGATCGCGAACGCGCCGGCTGGGTTGTTCCAGGTGGTGCTCGACGCGTGCAGGTCCACCGTCTGCACCAATTGCGCGCGGTTGCGAATCGCGCTCGACACGCCGTGGATCAATCCGGCTGGGCTGAGCGGCACAAACACGCGATCATCGCCGGATTCGGCACGCGCGCGCACGTAGAAGTCGCGCGTGGTGTTGAACGTTAGGGTGTAGCCGCCGGCTGCGTCGCTCGCCGTGGTCGCAATCACGTCGGTCAGGGAGTTGTGCGCCACCATCTCGACGATGACGCTTGCCGCCGGCATGGGCGTCGCGGCGCCTAGTCCGCCGGCGGTCACGGCAACCCGGTCGAACGTCACGCTGCCGTCAATGGACACGCTGACCGCCGCCCCGCCGTCCGAGTCCGCCTGGCCACCAGGCGCGGGGCCCAGCAGCAACCGGGCGGGATCGGGCTTGGGTTTGTCAGTGCCGCCGCATCCGCACGATTGCGAGTCATCGCACCCGGCAAAACCCAGCGCGACCGCAATCAGGATGAGAGGAACGACCAATCGCATGGCTGGTTTCTCGCGGCGACAACCCGCCATCCTAGCACCCGCGCCGCGCGGCGTCAGGCAAGAGCAGCGCAGGTTGACCATTGCTCAGTCCGGCGCAACGCGGATCTCAAACGAGGTCGGGCGGGACTCCTGCTGCGATCGCGGCGTATGGCGAACACGGACAAGGTAGGTCCCCGCTGGAAAGCGCCGTGTGAACCGGTGCTTCTCGGGTTCTTTGTTCTTCTGCTCCTTGAAGAAGGTGCCGTCGAGCGAGTAGGCCTCAATGTAGACCATGTTGCGCCACCACTTGTAGTTGCCGGTCACGTCTACGCGCAGGTTGAGCTTCTGCTCGGTCGGGACACGCAGCACGTACATCGCGTTGGCTTGCGGGCCCAGGCCGGGGTTGGGATCAATACCCTCCCACGCGCTGAGCGTGGCCGTCAGCGCCGCGCCGCCGATCACCAGTTCCGGGAATGGGTCGTCGCCTGCGGGCGGGAACTTGGCCCCCTGCATCTGCATCAGCGCGTCCGCATCGGCAATCGTGAGGTGCCCGTCGTCGATCAACTGCTGCAACAGGCTCGCAAGCCAAGCGACTTCAA